>CAZUUP010000145.1:0-10989 GCA_964623105.1 uncultured Akkermansia sp. | reverse complement strand
ACACCGTTTTTTGCCAAAGGCCAACCCTTTTTTGTCTTTTCCCGCCAAACCTCCGAAAATCGTTTCTTCGCGAGCTTCCCGGGGGCTGGGGCAAATGGTCCGCCATGCTCGGCTTGTCTAGCCCGCCCCCCGACTCCCCGCGAAAGTGCGTTGCCGCGAGCGATTGCGCTGGCTTGGCCTTTCGCGCCCCAATGCCAATTCGGCCGCCTCAATTCCTCCGGCCTTTCCGAGAAAATCCATCCTGAACCAATTATTATTAAAGAACTTGCCTGCCACTCCCGTCCGAGTGGTTGACCCGGGCACCAGTACCCGGTAGCAATCTGCCAACTAATCTATGACCAACACCCATCTCTCCCGCCCTTCATATCGTGCCTTGATTGCCTCGGCCGCCGCGCTCCTGCTCGCCGGTAGCGCCCTGGCCGAGGTCCAGCCGCCCGCCGGCTTTAAAGCCCTCTTCAATGGCAAAGACCTCAAAGGCTGGCGCGGCGGCTCGACCTTTGACCACCGCAAACTTCTCGCCATGCCCGAGGACAAACGCGCCGAGCAGATCAAGAAATGGACCGCCCCTGACCAGAAAGGCTCCATGCTCGAAGTCAACCCCAAGACCGGCAAGGCCCACTGGTACATCGAAGGTGACGAACTCGTCAACGACGGCTTTGGCGCCTACGCCACCACCGAAAAGGACTACGGCGACTTCGAGTTGCTTCTCGAGTACAAGACCGTTCCGCTGGCCGACAGCGGCATCTACCTTCGCGGCGTGCCGCAGGTTCAGATTTGGGATTACACCGAGAAGGCCAAGTTCGGTCTCGGGGCCGACAAAGGCTCCGGCGGTCTCTGGAACAACAGCAAAGGCGCACCCGGCAAAGACCCGCTCGTTCTCGCCGACAAACCCTTCGGCGAATGGAACGCCTTCCGCATCAAAATGGTTGGCGACAAGGTCACCATTCACCTCAATGGCAAACTCGTCGTGGACAACGCCAGGCTCGAAAACTACTACGATCGCAAGCTAAGCGTCCCGGAAAAAGGCCCCATCCAGCTCCAGACCCACGGTGGCGAAATCCGTTGGCGCAACGTGTTCATCAAGGAACTCAATGCCGGCAACTGATTGGCCACGCCCGTTACCCCAGCATCAAACCCTGTTAAACCCCATGAAACTGCGCCCCCTCCAACACGCCCTCGCTCTCGCCGCCGCCCTCGGCCTCACCGCCTTCTCCACCCGGGCTGCGGACGAAGACGGCTTCGTATCCCTCTTCAACGGCAAGGATCTTACCGGTTGGGCCGGCCCGGTGGACCAATATGAAGTCAAAGATGGTGCCATCGCCTGCAAGCCCGGCAAGGGCGGTACCCTTCACACCAAAGACGAGTATGCCGACTACATCGTCCGCCTCGAGATCAAGCTGCCACCCGGCGGCAACAACGGCCTCGCCATCCGTTATCCCGGCAAAGGCGACACCGCCTATGTCGGCATGTGCGAACTTCAGGTGCTTGACGATTCCTCCCCCAAATACGCCAAGCTCGATCCGCGCCAATATCACGGCTCCGCCTACGGCATGGCTGCCGCCAAGCGCGGTCATCAAAAGCCCGTCGGTGAATGGAACGAGCAGGAAGTCACCATCAAAGGCTCCACCATCAAGGTTGTCCTCAACGGCACGGTCATCCTCGACACCGACCTCAGCAAGGTTGATCCCGCCACCTTCATGGGCAAGTCCAAGCATCCCGGCCTGACCCGCACCACCGGTTACTTCGGCTTTGCCGGCCATGGCGACGCCGTCCAATTCCGCAACATCCGGATCAAAAAGCTGTAACCGTCCCGGTCTCCCTCGCCTTTCTCACGTCGCCCCCTCGGTCGTCACCATCGGTGACCGGGGGGGCGATCTTTTTGTCGCGCCTCAAGCTGCCGCACACCTGACTTCCCTCCCACCATGGTAGGGCGGGGTGTCCTCACCCCGCCGCCGCCCGTCGCCGGTTCCACCCACCTCTCCGAACCTCGGCCTCGATCTTTGATCTTTGAACTTTCGGCTTTGAGCTTTGAACTTTTCCCGCCCGCTTCTATAATCCCCCCATGAACCACCTGAAAATCCTCCGCACCGCCACCTTTTCCGCGCTGACCTCTGCCAGCCTTGCGCTCCATGCCGCCGACTTCGAGATTCGCGACGAAGCCGCCTTCAAGAAACTCCTCCCCGCCGCCGCCAAGGTCGAAAAACTCGCCGGCGACATGAAATTTATCGAAGGCCCCCAGTGGATTCCCGCCGACGGCGGCTATCTGGTCTTCAGCGACATCCCGTCCAACGAACTCAAAAAGTGGACCAAGGCCGGCGGCCTCACCACCTTCCGCCAGCCCAGCCAGAACGCCAACGGCAACACCCTCGACCTGCAAGGCCGCCTCTTGTCCGCCGAACACAGCGGCCGCCGCGTCTCCGTCACCGAGAAGGACGGCACCATCAAAACCCTCGTGAGCCAATTCGAGGGCCGCAAGTTCAACTCCCCCAATGATGTCGTCGTAAAAAGCGACGGCTCCGTCTGGTTCACCGACCCCGACTACGGCCTGCAAAACAAAGCCGCCAAGGAACAACCCGGCAACTTCGTCTTCCGCTTTGACCCCGCCTCCGGCAAGACCACTGCTGTCGCCCGCGACTTCGACAAACCCAACGGCCTCTGCTTTTCCCCCGACGAGAAGAAACTCTACATCGCCGACTCCGGCAAACCCCGCCATATCCGCGTCTTTGCCGTCCAGCCCGACGGCACCCTCGCCCAGGGTAAAGTCTTCTGCACCATCGACAAAGGCGCCCCCGACGGCATCCGTTGCGACACCGAGGGACGCCTTTGGTCCAGCGCCGGTGACGGCGTCCAAATCTTCGCCCTCGACGGCGCCCTCATCGGGAAAATTCTCACTCCGGAATCTCCCGCCAACCTCTGCTTCGGCGGTCCCGACCTGAAAACCCTCTACATCACCGCCCGCAAATCCCTCTATTCCATCCCCACCGCCGCCAAAGGCATCCGGTGATCCGCGCCGACAGGCCGTGCTCGGCACGATGGCCATGCACCCGTAGCCGCCTGACGGCCAGCCCCAGTTGCAGCCGCCAAAGTGAACCGAGCCGGAGTGAACGCCAACTTCGGCGTGCCTCGGGATCCAATGAGTCGGCGCGAAAACTGGGGAAGCCCACCGCGCGAAGGCGCGCGAGCCGCCATCTCACACCCCCCGAAAACTCTCGAACCAGCTAACCTTTGCCCTGCTTCCGATGATAAAGAGCAGGCTGACGAAGGGCCGTCCAACAATCACTGCCCCCCCCGCTGCTCCCCGCAGATCACTGCCCACTGCTTGCTGACAACTCTTCCCCGCCGGTCCGTGACCTCAAGTTGCTGAACTTTCGGGCCCCGGATTGCCCGTTGACACCTCCCCTGTCGCCCCCTAGGCTCCGCGGACTTTGATCCGACCCCGGCTCCGCCATGAAGGTGCGGCCCGGTCCGATCCCCGGGAAGGAAGTGAACGAAGTTGACAGAGATTAAGCTGAAAAAAGGCGAGCCCATTGACAAGGCGCTGCGCCGGCTCAAAAAGCGTCTGGACCGCGAAGGCACCCTCAAGGAAGTGCGCGCCCATCGCCATTATGAGAAGCCTAGCGAGCGTGCCCGTCGCAAGATGAAGGTCGCCCGCTTCAACGCCATGTTGTCCGCTCGCTACGCCGACATGTGATTTGTTTTTGGAGTTTTCGCCAGCCGGGTGCCATAGTTTGAGAAAACGGCACCCGGCTCTTTTTTTACATGTATTCACTCTCGACCTGCTGGAACTCGCACCGCCACACCGACGGCCGCGCCATGTTGCGCGAAATCCGGGAACTCGGCTTCGAGTATGCCGAACTCAGCCATGGCATCCGCGTCAGCCTCATACCCGGCATTTTCGAGGCCGTGGACGCGGGCGAAATCAAGATCTCGACCCTCCATAATTTCTGCCCCCTCCCGTTGGGCGTGAATCACGCCGCCCCCAACATCTACAAGTTCACCGCCCTCGAACAACGCGAGCGCGACAACGCCCTCAAGCACACCCTCAAGACCCTCGAAACCGCCGCCCGCGTCAATGCCAAGCTCGTCGTCCTGCACATGGGCGCCGTGGACATGAAGGACTACACCGACACCTTGGTGGACCTGCTCGAAGCCAAACCCCGCGGCAACGCGGAACCGCCCCCGCAAAAAACCGGCTTCCTCAGCAGCCTCACCGGTATGTTCGGCGGCAACCCCGCGGAAGCCGCCAGCCGCAAATTCGAGAAGCTTTGCCGCGAGGCCATCGAGCAACGCGAAGCCAGGAAGGAACGCCACGTCTTCCACGCCTGCAACCTGCTCCGCACCATCGCGGACAAGGCCACCGCCCTCGGCGTCAAGCTCGGCATCGAAAATCGCGAAGCCGTCGAGGAAATCCCCTTCGAGTCGGATTTCCGCGCCTTCTTCAAGCAATTCCCCCCGCCCACCGTCGGCTACTGGCACGACACCGGCCACGGCCAGATCAAGGAGAACCTCGGCTTCATCCGCCATGCCCAGCACCTCCAGTCCATGGCCGACCGCCTCCACGGCTTTCACATCCACGACGTTCAGTTCCCCGGCCGCGACCACTGCCCGCCCGGCACCGGTATGATCGACTTCGCCGCGCTCAAGCCCTTCGTGAAACCCGAGCACATCAAAGTCTTCGAGATGAGCCCCCGCGTTCCGACACCCGACGTCAAATTCGGCGTCAACCACATCTTCAAGCTCTGGGGCCCGGAGTGAGCCGCCGCCGCCCCATGTGGAAGACCGGCTGGCGGCTGGCGGTTTGCGGGCTGCTCCTGCTCTGGGTTTCCCACGCCATCTTCGTCAAGGAAACCCGCCAGGCCTATCGCCTCCTCAATCGCGACTGGGATGCCCTGACCACCGGCGAACAATGGCGCGCCGCCTGGACCCGCGGCCCCGCCGAACTCTGGCGCGTCCTCTGCCTCACCGATTCCTGGGCGCTCGCCGCCGCCTTCGCCCTCATGGCCGTCACCATCCTGCTCGGCGTCATCCGCTGGCGCATGGTCCTTCGCGTCCAGGGCCTCGAACTCCCCTTTTCCCGCGCCGCGGAAATCTCCCTCGTCGCCCACTTCTTCAACTCCTTCATGCTCGGCTCCAGCGGCGGCGACCTCATGAAAGCCTACTATGCCGCCCGCGAAACCCATCACCTCAAGACCGAGGCCGTCGTCACTGTCTTTGTGGACCGCCTCATCGGCCTCTTCGCCATGCTCCTGTTCGGCGGCCTGATGATGCTGCCCAACCTCGACCTCCTCTTCACCCATCGCCGCCTTGCCGCCCTGAGCTGGTTCACGCTCATGATGCTCGCCGCCTGCGCCGTCCTCGTGTGGATCGCCTTCTGGGGCGGCGTCTCCCGCCGCTGGCCCGCCGCCGATGTCTGGCTCAAGCGCCTGCCCAAGGCCGAGCACCTCCGCCGCTCCCTCGACTCCTGCCGCGCTTTCGGCCGCCACCCGGGATTCCTCCTCCGCAGCCTGCTCCTCTCCATGTTGCTCAACGCCGTCTGCGTCCTCCTCGTCCTCGCCCTCGCCAAAGGCCTCCACCTGCAAATCTCCACCCTTGCCCTCTTCGCCATCGTGCCCATCATATCCTGCATCTCCGCCCTGCCCCTGGCCCCCAGCGGCCTCGGCATCCGCGAAAACCTCTTCGTCTGGATGCTTGCCGTTCCCGAGATCAACATCCCAGCCACCCAGGCGCTCTCCCTTTCCCTTCTCGCCTTCGCCGTCAGCCTTCTCTGGAGTCTTATCGGCGGCGCGGTTTACCTCGGCTACAAGGAAACCCATCACCTCCGCGAAGTCGCCGAAGAAGAACCGCCTCCCGACAACCAGTAAGGCTGCCAAAACTGGCGGGCCGGCGCGCGGCGTTCACGCCGCTGAAAGCCCCGGCTGGAACTGTCCGCCGCGAATTCCCCCGCCCCCCGCCCGCCGTTGCGGACCAAACACCTTGCGACCGACCGCGCCGCGGGAATCCTCCGGCCCCCGCATCACGCCGTTCCCACCAACCCATTTCGCACCCGCCACCGAATCCGCCCCAGCAGCATGTCCGCCCGCAATCCCCCTTGCGGCCGCCACGACCCCACCGTCACCCAGGACTCGTCCGGACTGGCGTTCGTGACGTGAAAATTCCCCATCATCGGCACCCGCTTCGGTTCCTTGATACCGTCCCCGACGAGCGGCAACACCACCCGCTCCGTGCTTCGGATTAACCGCAATGTCTTCGTGTCCACCTGCGCCACGAACAACGGTGAACGCCACCGGATCACATTCAGATTGCTCGCATCCCGCCGCGTGTACACCAGGAACAATCCCTCCGAATGCGTCAGCCAGTGTTGCTGCGTCGTGGACATTGCCAGCGCCTCGCCATCGTCCCACGCCCACGCCTGCTGCGGTGCATAATTCAAACCATCCTCGCTCACCGCCACGTAACCGCGGTTGTCCTCCGCCCGGATCGTCAGGTAATACCGGCCCCCGAAGCGCGTGAGCGACGGTTCCAGCAAGCCCCGCCCCTTCGTATTCGTCAGCGCATTACCGGTCTCCCGCACCCGCAGGCTTTCCCCGTCAAACGAGCAGCGCACCCCGCAAACTGCCCGCGGCTTCCCCTCCACCCCGAAGGTGAAACTCATCATCACCTCGCCGTTGGGCAGGTTCACCCGCTGCCCGCAATTGTTGGTGTAAATGTATCCGCCCCGCGGGTCATCCCACTCCAATCGCTGCCGCCGGCCCCACACGCCATTCTTCCACACCGCATACACCGGCCGCCGCGGCGGCTGCTTCGGATCAAAGTGCTGCCCCTTGTAGAAAACATTGTGCCCCAGCGCCAGCACCGTCCCCGTCGCCCCGTGAAACTCCGGCGTCACATCGCACACGCCCTCATGGCCTCCGTCCGGCAGCTTCTCCCAACCCAGCGGCGCCACCGGTTCATGTTCCGTCCACGTCTTCCCCAGATCATCCGAGGTCGTTGCATGCACCGGCCCGAAATAATCCGAGCCCATGATCGGCTGCAACGTCATGAACGCCCGCGCCGCCCCGCCCGCCCGCCCCGGAATCATGCACGCACGCGGATGAAACCAGCACGGCCCCGGCGCGTCCTCCCGCCGCAACACCACCTTCTCGATCTCCCCGATCAATCCCCCGCTCGGTGCCGCTCCCCGCGCCCACCCGGACGCAAGCATCATCCCCGCACCGCCCGCCGCTGTGTCCCGCAGAAATGCGCGTCGTGTCTTCATAAAAAACCTTTCCTCCGCCCTTAATCCGCCACCTCCACAATCATGTCCACCTCCACCGCCGCCCCGGCCGGCAACGCCGCCACCCCCACGGCCGCCCGCGCATGACGGCCCTTGTCGCCAAAAACCGCCACCAGCAAATCCGAACACCCGTTGATCGCCTTCGGCTGCTCCGTAAACTCCGGCACGCAATTCACAAACCCTCCCACCCGCACAATCCGCTTCACCTTTCCCAAGCTGCCAATCTCCGCCTTCAGCGCCGCCAGCAATTGCAACCCGCACGCCCGCGCCGCCAATGCCGCCTGCTCCGTGCTCACCTCGCGTCCCACCTTGCCCGCGATCACCTTCCCATCCGCCCCGCGCGGAATCTGCCCCGACAGGTACACCAGATTTCCCGTCCGCACCGCCGGGATGTAATTCGCCACCGCCGCCGGCGGTGTCTTCAGCGCCAACCCCAATTCCGTCAATCGCTGTTCCGGCGACACCACCGCATCCGCCCCTCTGCCGGCTACCAACCCCGCCCACGCGATCACCAACCCAATGCAAATAGTTTTCATATAAAACAAGCCCATCGCGACCACCACCCGCGAACCCATCCAAAACCAGTTCGCATCGGTAATCCAAAAAAGGTGACGGATGAAACCTTCCCACCACCCCTCCCCGCTGGCAAAACAAACCCGCGCCCGAAACCTCGTCCCCCGATTCTCTTGCCCCCAATTCCCCTGCCAACCCCGCGTCCCGCACCCTTCCCCCTCTGTACTGCAATCGCACCGTTTCACGCCCGCCCGATCAAGATTTGGATGCGCGGCAGATCAGGTTTCCCTCGCCCTTCCGAGGGGAGAAGGATCAAGGGAGAGGGGTTCGATCTGTCGGTAGCATTGCTCAGATTTCGTCCGCGCTTGTTTCGATGGACCCCTTTCCCCTCCAAGGGGAGGTGGATAATAAAGCTCCGCGTCCCTCGTTGTCCGAGGCCTCTGTGGTCAACTCCCCGTCTCCCGCGGTCCCGTTGCAGCCTAATGCCCGCCCGTCACCGTAAAGCCCATCCGCCGCAAATCCTCCGCCAACTCCCGCTCCATCACCACCGCCGCCTCGAATGGCATGGGATTCAAGTGCGCAAATAACTCCGGCAACAACCGCACCCCATACTTCCGCACCACCCACGCCGACTGATGCCCCGCCAGATGATTCGCCAGTCGCTCCTCCGGTTGCAAACCCGTCATCCCCACGTACACACACGGCTGTTCTGGACGCCGGTCCGGATTCTCCCTCCGCACCTTCCGCACCCGCGCCACCTCGGGCCGCAACAGCACCACGTACACGTGATGATGATGCGCCGCCTCCCGCGCGACCTCCTTCCGCGCAGTCCGTCGGCGTTCCTCGAACACATTCCGTCTTTTCATCGCCCCGGACGTCTCCTCTGAAAAAAATCCCTCCCCCCCGTCCCCCGACAACAAACACCCGTCAGCCCGTCGCGGCGTCCCGCGCGCATTCCGCCACCCAAACTTCGCTTCATTCCCCCCAGCCTACTCCCGCCCTGCCGTCCCCGGCAAACCCGCCTTCCAATCCGCGCACGAACCCCTTTCCCTTCCGTCGTGCTTCCGCCAAACTCCTCCCCATGCACACGCTCCTCGCCTTGCTCCTGCTCACCGCCACCACCCACGCCGCCCTCCGCACCGACCTCGAATTCGCCCGCCCCGGCGGCTTCAGCCTCACCCTCGACGCCTTCACACCCGACGGCCCCGGCCCCTTCCCCACCTGCATCCTCGTTCACGGCGGTGGCTTCATGCGCGGCGACAAAACCAGCTACATCAAACCGCTCTTTGACCCCCTCGGTCAGGCCGGCTTCACCTGGTTCACCATCAACTACCGCCTCGCCCCCACCAACCGCTACCCCGCCTGCGTCGAGGACGTCGAGGCCGCAATCCGCTGGGTCCGCTCCCACGCCGCCGAATTCAAGGCCGACCCCAAACGCATCGCCATCATCGGCGAATCCGCCGGCGGCCACCTCGTCTCCCTCGTCGGCACCCGCGCCCGGGGCGACACCGCCGTCGCCGCCGTCGTCCCCATCTATGCACCCCACGATCTCGTTTTTCAGGTCGATCACCGCGCCAAACTCGGCCCCTCCATGGAAGCCCTCTTCGGCCTCACCGAACTCAACGACTCCGCCCGCGCCATCCTCCGCGCCGCATCCTCCACCACCTACCTCCGCCGCGACCTCCCGCCCTACCTCCTCATCCACGGCGACAAGGACGAACAAGTCCCCTACGCCCAATCCGTCCGTTTCCACGCGCAAATGAAAGCCCTCGGTGCCCGCTGCGATTTCATCACCATCCCCGGCGGTGCCCACGGCATGGGCGGCTGGGACAAACTCAAGTCCAACTACCGCGACCAGCTTATCCGTTGGCTCAAGCAAACCCTCCCCGCCAACTGAAGAACCACCCCAAACCCGTCGTTCCCACCGAGCCCGCTGCGCTATCCAAACTTCCCCCGTCCCCAGTTTCGTGAACACCCCCGCCCTGCAACACCTCCGCACCGACCCCGTCATGGCCGGCATCATCGCCCGCATCGGCCCCCTCGACCTCACCCCCCGCCGACTGCCGCCCTTTCAATCCCTCGTCCACGCCATCATCCACCAGCAACTCAGCGGCAAAGCCGCCGGCACCATTCTCCGCCGCTTCGAGGAACTCTTTCCACCCGGCCAGTTCCCCTCGCCTGACGACGTCGCGCGCACCGACCTCCCCACCCTCCGCACCGCCGGACTCTCCCGCCCGAAAGCCACCTATCTCCACGACCTCGCCCACAAAACCCTCGCCGGCGTCATCCCCACCCTCGCCGAATGCGACCATCTCGACGACGCCACCCTCATCGAACGCTTCACCTGCGTCAAAGGCGTCGGCCGCTGGACCGTCGAAATGCTCCTCATCTTCAACCTCGGCCGTCCCGACGTCCTCCCCATCCACGACCTCGGAGTCCGCCGCGGCTACCAGGTCGCCTACCGCAAACGCCAGCTCCCCGACCCCAAAAAACTCGAACTCATCGGCCGCCGCTGGTCCCCCCACCGCACCCTCGCCGCCCGCTACCTCTGGCGCGCCGCCGACACCGAGTAATCAAGCTCGTCCTCCGTTTCGCTCCCCCCGCCAACCCCCCATCCTTCTGCCGCAATCCCGATCCGCGTCGCATCCGGATGTATTTCGTCAATCTGCCCTCCGCAACTGAACTGCCATGCCGGCACTAGGAGTCCGTTTTCAAACAGGCTCTAACCCAGCCGGTGACCAAGTCCGAATTCCCCCGGCAGACGCTTGAACAAAGCCGGCCGCTCGCGACGCAGCCAACCCGCCGTCCAGTGCCGCATATACATGTACAACCCATCCCGCCCCCGATTCCCCGGCCCGTTTAACACCTGATGAAAATGCCGGTGCCGCGGATAAAGGTAATGCGCCCGGGCCGCCAACCGTTCGGCAAACCCATCCGGCAGCGAGGCATCGAGAAACCGTTCCACCTCCTGCACCACGCTCTCGGCAATGGCGTCCGGCATCAGCAACGTGTCCCGTTCGAGCGCCGAGGGGAGCGAGGACCGCCACGCGCGAAACTCCTGGCGCAATTTCGTGGTAGGGCGGTGCTGCCGCGCCGCCCCGTTCTTTCGTTCGCCGCTGCGCGACGAACGGGATGTTTGGGCCGCGCGGCAACGCACTAGTGTCCAGTTATTAGTCGTTGAAACAGAACATGTTCTGAATAGG
>CAZUUP010000144.1:2176-11057 GCA_964623105.1 uncultured Akkermansia sp. | reverse complement strand
TGAATTCATGCGCAAGCAACTGGTGGTGGCGGTGGCGGCGGTGTTGTTGATCGGGGTTTCGGCCGCGGTCATATACCGGACGCAGTTTGAAGCGGCGTCTCCGGAGGCGACCCGCCTGCCTGAAGGAGTGGGAATGGTGGCGGCGGAAGAAGGTGTCCGACTGGCCGGTGCCGGGGGGAAAGTCCTGCTGATCCTGCCAAAGCGGGGGAGCTATCAGGATCCGGCGGTGGAGATCCAGCGGGCGGCATTTGCGAAGGGAATCGAGCAGGGTGGAAAGGTGACGCTGTTGCCGGTCGAATGGCTGGAGACGGAACGACCGGGAACGATGGGCGCAGGAGGCGTGGACGCCGGGGAGTTTTTGGGAATCATCCGGCGGCACGAGGAGGCGAAAGTCGTGGTCACTCTTACCGGATTTCCGGAGTTGTCGGCGGATGCGCTCGCCGAATTGCGCGGAAAGAAATTCGTGATGACGGGGACAAGGGGCGCGCAGCTCAAGCGATTGCTGGAGACCGACGTGGTGCAGGTGGCGATCGTTCCGCGGGTGAATCCGGTGGCGACGACCGACCGCCCGAAATCGGCCCGGGAATGGTTCCGACGCAGCTACGAGGTGGTGACGGCAGCTAACGCAGATGCGCTGCCGTGATGGGGGGACGAACTCTGCGACGGAGTCCGCGACGCGACCGGGTGGGGAGATTCCCAATGCCGCGTTCCGACGAGGACTTTCTGCGGTGAGAACGCCGCCGCGGTCCCGGCGATTCGTTCCCGTCCGGCCCCAGCCCCTTTTCCGGCTCCAGTACTCATCCACGCTCGACCCGCAGGCGCATCACCCAGACGCTGTTGGTCTCCGGCGATTCGTCAGGGATGGCGCTCCAGCCAAGGCCGAGGCGATCGTAAATGAGCAGGAGATGATTGTCGTCGAGGCGCATCAGTTCGGTGTAGCTGGAGGTGAAGCCGCGGAGCCCTTCGCGGATCAGCTTCTCGGCACCACCCCAGGCTTTGCGCGAGTCGGGGTTGATGAGGTCTTGCGGATGGGCGGCGTTGTGCTGTTCGAGAATGTTCACGGTCTGCCAGTCCGCGCCTTTTCCGGCGGCATCAAACCACACCGAGATTCCGGGGCGCCCGCTCGATAGCGCGAGGATGCCGCCCGCAAGAACCGCGAGGCTGGGTTCGACGGAATGGGGTTTGATCGCGACGGGCTTGGACCACGTCTTCCCGTCGTCGTCGCTGAAGCACTGGCCCAGCGGGACAAACGACGCGAGCCGGAACACGCACATGAGGCGGCCGTCGTTCAGGCGGCAGAGGGCGGATTCGCAGGGACCTTCTTCCCCGGGGAGCGCGCAGTCCGCGCCGGCGATGACGGTCCGGATGCGCCACGCGAAGCCATCCCCGGATTCCGCCAGAACGAGCGAATACTTTTTGTCGCCTTCGAAGTGGCCGTAAAGCGTCGTAAGGTATTCGTCCTTGCGCCCGCGGATCACCTGGCCGTTGAACACGAAACCGGCGGTGGCAAGGTCCGCGCCCAGGGATTTCAGAGGCTTCGGCCAGTTGCCGACATTGACGCCGGCAGGGCGCATGGTCAGGCGGCCTTTCGGCGAGATGATGTTGCAGGGTGCGCCGATGACGCCATTGGCGCGGGGGCGAAGGTAGTAGGGGATCACGACTGCGCTGCCGTCGGCCAGGAGGAGATGGCTGAGGCCGGCGTCGCCGATGACGCGGGGTTCGTCCCAAGTGAGGCCGCCGTCACGGGAGCGGGAGAGGTAGCTGAACGAATCGGAGACATGGATGTCCGCGTAGGCGTTCATGATGGCCCACAGCGTGCCGTCAGGCTGGCGGATGAGGGAGGGAAACCAGCAGAACCAGCGGCTGCGTTTGACGAGGACCGGCTCGGAACAGGTCACGCGGAGGCCGTCAAGTTGGAGGGCGGGGCGGTCCTTCCAGCGGGCGGGCGGGGGCGCGGGCGGACGCAGTGCGGGGTTCTCGGCGGCAGTGGCGGACGGCAGGACGTGGGCGAGGGTCGTGGCGCTGGCGAGGGTTGAGGCGGATTGCAGCCAGTCGCGGCGGGAGAGGTTTTCTGGAATCATGGTGGGGATAGACGCAGGGAGCTGGCGAAGGAATCACCGCCGGCGCAAAGAATCACCCAAAATCATGGAGCTAGAGCGTTTCCCTGGATTGTGTAGCTGCGCTGGCGACGGTTTTCCCCTCACCCCGTCCCTCGCCCCATCTGATGGGGAGAGGGTGGCCGAAGGCCGGGTGAGGGGTTGGTGGACGTTCTCATCACTATGACATTGATGGTACTGCGCGAGAATTCGGGAGGCGAGATGCCCCGCGTGTGGCATTCCTGCCCGGAAGAAGCATGGGCGAGCGGGATTCACAGCCAAAGCGGTTTGAGCAAGTCGGACGGCAAAACGCTTGCGCCCGGAAACCAACGGACGGAACTTGGCGGCCGACATGAATGCGCTGCCCATCCAGTTTGGGATTGAGACGGAGGTGGGAATCGCGCGCGACGGGGAGGAAGATCTGGACGTGGTGATGGAGTCCATCGCGTTGGTGCGCAGCGTGAAGGCGCCGGGGGTGATGATGCGCTGGGATTACGGCAGCGAGGATCCGCACGCGGACATGCGGGGCTTCCACGTGGAGGAACTGCGGCAGGACACGGACGAGGCGAATTACTTCGACCAGGACGCGCGGCGGGAGCTGAGTTTCGCGGAGATCAAGAGCGACGTGGTGCTCGGCAACGGGGCGCGCTTTTACAATGACCATGCGCATCCCGAGTATTGCACGCCGGAATGCGGGACGCTGGCCGAACTGGTGGCCCATGACCGGGCCGGAGAGAGAATCCTGGCGGCGTGCGCGCGGAGGCTCTCCGAGGAGCGCGGGGCCACGGTGCGGTTGTACAAGAACAACACAGACTTCGCCGGGCACAGCTACGGCTGCCATGAGAATTACCTGCTGCCACGGGCGCTCCCATGGGAACGGTTGGCGCAGGGAGTGCAGGCGTTTCTGGTGACGCGGCAGATTTATGCGGGGGCGGGCAAGTTCGCGATCGAGGCGGAGGACAAGTTCGTCGGGCCGGGCTTTCAACTGGCGCAACGAAGTGATTTTTTCAGCGAGTTGCAGAGCGTGGACACGATGCAACGCCGGCCGCTCGTCAACACCCGGGATGAACCGCATGCGGACCCGCAGTTGTTCCGGCGGTTCCATGTGATCATCGGTGACGCGAACATGTCGCCGTTTGCGACCCGGCTGAAAGTGGGGGCGCTGGCGCTGGTCCTGGAAGCACTGGTGCGCGACCCGCGCCGCGACTGGCCGCGATTGGCCGATCCGCTGGGGGCACTGCCGGCCATCTCGCGCGATGCGACGTTTCGTTGGGAGCTGCAACTGGCCGGCCGGCGCAGTTCGACCGCGCTGGCGGTGCAGCGCGAATACCTGGCGGCGGTGCGCGAGTTGTGCGACCTGGGCGCACCGGAGCGGGCGGCACTGGTCACGGACTGGGGCACGGTGCTGGACGATCTGGAGGCGGATGTGATGCGGTGCCGCAACCGCCTCGACTGGGTGGCGAAACTGGCCTTGATCCGTGAGTTTCAGACGGCCGAGCAGGTGGCGGACGACGATCCCTGGCTGCGGAGCCTGGACCTCGAATACCACAGGCTTGATCCGAGTGAAGGGCTATATTACGGGCTGGAACAGGGCGGCGGGATGCTGGGCGTGCCGGACGAGGCGGCGGTGTCGCACGCGGTAAACCTGCCGCCCCGCAGCACACGGGCGTATGTGCGGGGGCGGTGCATCCAGAAGTTTCCGGGCGACATCATCTCGGCGCAGTGGGATCATGTGACCCTGCGGGGCGCCAACGGGCCGGTGAAAATTTCCCTGCTGGAATTGTTCGCGCCGGAGGCGGTGCGGCGTTATGCTGAAGCCGTTGATGTGGCGGTGTCGCCGGACGACTTGCGAAACCGGCTGTGGATGCAACCTTAGAACCAGTTATGCCAGACCAAGCCCAGAAGACCCGGCCGGTGAATCCCGGCCCCGGCGGCGGCGGTGGCGACGGTCCCGCCGCGCCAAAGGTGGACAAACCCAACACCGACGAACTGCTCAAGCGCATGCGCAAGGTTGATCCCGACCAAGCCAAGCGTTACCGGCAGCGCACCGGCCAATGAGCCAGCCCACACCCATCGCCGGGGACTTCCTGTCGCTGCTCGAGGCGAACAAGCTGGCGCCGCTGCGGGTCGAAGCATCCGCCAACGCGCCGGTGCAATTGCAGGCGACGACGGTTTTCGGCTTCCATTTTGCCGACGGAGTGCTGATGGCGGGTGACCGGCGGGCGACGGCTGGGAACGTGATCGTGACGGACCGGGTGGAGAAGGTCATCGAGATCGACTCGACCTCGGTGCTCGCGATTGCAGGGGTGCCGGCCACGGCTTTCGAGATGGCGCGGGCGTTGCAGACTTCCTTCGAGTATTACCGGCGGAGCCAGTTGCAGCGATTGAGCCTGCCGGCGCGGGTGCGTGCGCTCGCGCGTCTGCTGCGGGACAATCTGCCGATGACCTTGCAGGGTGTGGGGGTGGTGGTGCCGCTGTTCGCCGGGCTGGATTTCACCCTGACGCCACCGCGGCCGCAGGTTTTCTTCTACGATCCGCTCGGGGCGCAGTTTCAAGCGGTCGGGTATGCGGCTTCGGGGTCGGGTGCGGGGACGATCCGAAGCATTCTCAGTTACCAGGAGCAGTTCGGACAACCACGCCCCTCGCAGATGACCGCCCGCGAGGCCGTTCGGTTTGCGCTGCGGTTGCTGATGGTGGCGTCGGAGTTTGATGCGGCCACCGGCGGGGTGAATCCGGCGGCGCAGAGCTTTGCGACGTTGAAGATCCTTGATGCCACGGGCGTGCGGACGATCACGGACGCGGAACAGGCGGAGTATTTGATCCCATGACCGAGGAGCCTTATCGCTGGTTGGAGGCGGTGGCGAACCGCCGTGAGTACGTCCGCGAACAACTCAAGGGTGGCTCGCCGGTGTTTGCGGTGGCGCTGCCCGAAGGCGTGCTCCTTCTGGGGGTGGGCAGCGGGCAGTCCAAGGTGTTTGAACTGTTTGACCGGCAGGCGCTGGCGGGGTTGGGGCATCCGGCGGACCTCGAGAAGATCCGGCAGGCGGCGATCGACGCGGCGCATGTGGAGGCGTTCACCCGGGCGCCGGAGGACGTTAGCCTGCGACGGTTGGTGAGTTTTGGCCTGAGCCCCCAGTTGAAGGCGAATTTCGAGCAAATCTATGCGGCCCCCTTCCTGGTCGAGTTGCTGCTGGTGGAACTCGGGACGGAGGCGGGAAGTGACGCGATTTTCCGGCTGCATTTCGACGGGGCTTTTCAACTGCAACCCGACGGCATCGGCGTGGCGGTCAGCCAGACGGACGCCGAGACGGAGTGCCGCGGCTGGCTGGTGCGCGAACTGGCCGGAAAAACCGACCGCCGCGAGGTGGCGGACGTGCTGTTGCAGGCCTGGTGGGCGTTGGGGCAGCGGTTGTCGTTCGGAACAGCGCTGCCCGCAGCGGAGCAACGGCGGGCGGGTTGGCGGGAGGTGACCGCCGGGAAGGTTATTGAAATCGGCTGGCTGGCCCGCCGGGGCGCGCGGGCGGCCCGATACGAGGCCCTGACACTGGTGCAGCTTGGCTTGTGAAGTGAGGCAGCGCGGCGCGGCGGACGGGAGTGCCGGCACGGGAGTGAAGTCCCTCCGCTGAGGGCGAGCGTCGGCGCAGGGCGACTGGTCGGGAGCAGTGCAGTCCGCCTCCTCAGGTCGGCGGTCGCGACAGCATCGCCCAGAAACCACGTCCGCTGGGGCAGTCGGATATCGCAACGATTATGAACCGCATTGTCGGACTCGAGACCGAGTATGGCTGCCTGTCGCTGCTGCCACCGGGCGCGACGAGCGCGGTGGAGCGGGTGCGCGACTGGATCTTCTCGCACCGGAATTTGGGGTTGATCGACGTGCATCATCGGGACTGGGACGAACCCTCGGGCAACGGGGGGTTTCTCTTCAACGGGGGCAGGTTGTATCTCGACATGGGGCATCTCGAATACTGCACGCCGGAGTGCCTGTCGCTGGCGGATTTGCTGCGCTACGACCAGGCGGGAGACGCGCTGATCATCCGGGCATTGGAGGAACTGAAGCTGGATCGCGAGGTGAGTTTCGTACGGAACAACATTGACCACTACACCGGCGCGACTTTCGGCTGTCACGAGAACTACCTGGTACGGCGTTCGGCGCCATTGAACGAGGCCAACGTCCTTTCCCTGCTGGCGTTCCTGACGCTGCGGGTCCTGTATGTCGGCGCGGGTCGGGTCGGTTCCATAGTCGCCCAGGAACTGCGCGGCCAGGTGACGCGGATGGGCGCCGACGATTTGTTCCAGATCAGCCAGCGGGCCGACTACATCAACAACGATCTTTACGAATGGGTGCAGTTCAACCGCGCCATCATCAACACCCGCGACGAACCCCTGGGCGATCCGCGCAAATACCGCCGGCTGCATCTGCTGCACGGTGACACGAGCGTGCTGCCGACGACGCTCCTGTTGAAACTGGGCACGACGGCGCTGGTGCTGGATCTGCTGGAAATCAACAAGCTGCCGAAGGTCGCGCTGGCCGATGCAGTCACGACCCTGCGCGAGCTGTCGCGGCAGACGAGCGGGCCGTGGCGGATCATGCTCGCCGACCGGCAGACCGCCGACGCGGTGGAAGTGCTGGCGGGCTACTGTGACGCGGCGCGCCGGGAGTTTCGCGGGCGGGACCAGGAAACCGACGCGCTGCTGGAGATTTGGGCGGGCACGCTGACCGCGCTGCAGACGGAACCTGCAGCGCTGGTGGGCCAGGTGGACTGGATCACCAAGAAATGGTTGTTCGAGCAGTTCAAGGAGCAGGAGGGCATCACGTGGGCGGACCCGTGGTTGAAGTCGCAAGACATCGAGTTTCACAAGGTCGATCCCACGGGGAGCCTCGCGCTGAGTCTGGCGCAGACTCCGGCGCCGTGGCAGTTGGAGAAAGCTGCGGTGGCGGAGGCAATGTTTCAACCCCCGATCAATACCCGGGCCCGGGCGCGCTCGACGCTGATGCAATGGCTGGAGCAGCACGACGCGCGGTATCACGTGGACTGGGAAATCCTGGGTGTCGAGGGGGGCGACCCGCTGACGCTGCTCAATCCGTTTGACCCGGACCCACCCGAAGCCCGGGTTTGGCAGACGGGGATCGCGGAGGTGCTCAAGACCCTGCCGGGACGTAAGGAGACCGGAGAGGCAAGGATTGGCGCGGCAGGAAGCGGTGTCAGCCGGCGACCTGCCCGCGGGTGACGCCGAGCTGGTTCATGAGCTTGAGTTCGCGCCAGAGCTGTGCCCCGTTGATTTCACCACGCAGCAGCAGGCGATACTTGGCGATGGTCTGAGCGACGACGTCGGGAGTTTCGTTGAGGAATTCTACGCGAAAATGCCGGAGGCCAAGGTCGAGCAGCGTGGCGACGAACTCCGCGCCGGTCTGGGCGAGCGAATTGTAAAGCGTATTGCGGCAGCCGGCGTCGGCCTTGAGGGGATGCTCGGCACCCACGCGGTCCCGGAGGCGAACGTCGTGTTTGTCGCACGGACGGCCGCAGTTGGTGTAGTCGGTGCCGGTGGAAAGGAAGGCGCAAAAAACGCAGTGCTCCATGTGAAACATCGGCATGTGCTGGTGGATCGTGACCTCGAACCAGCCGGGCGGTGCGGTGCGCAAAAGGCCTTCGAGCTGGGCGATGTTGAGGTCGTAAGACGCGGTGAGACGTTCGAGTCCAAAACGCTCGCGAAAATGGGCGGCGCTGAGGGCGTTGGCGATGTTGAGGGAGAAGTCGCCGACACGGCGGTCGGTGGCGAAGAATTTCAGGTGGTCGTAATTGCGAATGAGATAGCCGTCGGCGTTGCTGGAGCGGACCTGATTAAGAATCCATTCCTCGCCGGGCTTGGTGATGCGCGGTGGGGCCACCCAGATGGATTTCTGCGGACCGGCGCAGCCGAAGGATTCATGAGCCATGCGCACGGCATCACGATATTTCTTCGGATCTTCCAGTTCGCAGTAGAGCGTGCTGACCCCGCAGCGCAGCGCGGCCTCGAGCTGCGGCAGGGAGCGGACGAGGACGATGAGTTCGGGCGATTGTTTTGCGTCCTCCGCGGAGCGCGGAGCATCGCTCCGCACGAACGGGAGCGGACGGTCATCGCCGAGCAATGCTCGGCGCTCCGGGGCTTCGTCAGGGCGATCGGGCGACGTGGATTCGGTGGGCGCGGAGGACGCCGACGCGGTGCGCGGAGCATCGCTCCGCACGAACGGCAGCGGACGGTCATCGCCGAGCAATGCTCGGCTCTCCGGAGCTTCGCCGGGGCAATCGGGCGACGTGGATTCGGTGGGCGCGGAGGAAGCCGACACGGTGCGCGGAGCATCGCTCCGCACGAACGGGAGCGGACGGTCATTGCCGAGCAATGCTCGGCGCTCCGGAGCTTCGTCAGGGCGATCGGGCGACGTGGACTTGGTGGGTGCGGAGGAAGCCGACGCGGTGCGCGGAGCATCGCTCCGCACGAACGAGAGCGGACGGTCATCGCCGAGCAATGCTCGGCTCTCCGGGGCTTCGTCAGGGCGATCGGGCGAGGTGGATTCGGTGGGCGCGAAGGAAGCCGACGCGGAGCGCGGAGCATCGCTCCGCACGAACGGGAGCGGACGGTCATCGCCGAGCAATGCTCGGCGCTCCGGGGCTTCGTCAGGGCGATCGGGCAACGGGGATTCGGTGGGTGCGGAGGAAGCCGACGCGGTGGCGGGCAGCAGCGTGGGCACGGTCGGGGACACGTCCGTGAGTTGCCAGCGCTTGGGCTGAGCGCGCAGAACATCAAGT
>CAZUUP010000144.1:0-2076 GCA_964623105.1 uncultured Akkermansia sp. | reverse complement strand
CGGGGACACGTCCGTGAGTTGCCAGCGCTTGGGCTGAGCGCGCAGAACATCAAGTTGCGCCACGGCGTCACGGCGAAGCCGGTTCAACTCACTCATCGGCAAGATTACGGCGCCTTCGAGGTGGTTGGTGAGGCGGTCGAGTTTGAAGGGAGTGCCGCCGAGGCGTCCGAGTTGGTCCCGGAGGCGTTCCTCGCTGAGGGGCTGCTTTTCAGCGATGGCAAGCGGGAGGGCGGAGGTGACTTGCACGACGTGGCCGATTTCATCGCGCAGGATCAGGGTGAGCGGCGTGCCGGCGTGGCCGTGGACTTCGACGGAGACGGGCCGCTGGAAGCGCGGTTGATCGCCGTCAAAGCTGGCGCGGAGGCGGCGGTCGAGTTCGGGGTCGTTGGTTTTCCAGAGCCGGTCGCCGACGTGGACGCGGGAGAAGTCGATGTCGCCGTGGCCGAAGGCGAGCGTCGTGAGCACGGGCGCGCCGGGACGAGGTTTCTCGGCGGTGACTTCGTAGAGGCGGCCGCCTTCCTCCTTTTCCTCGGGATGCGAGGCATCGAAGACGACCCCGTCGCCGGGCTTGGCGGGAGCTTCAAGGCGCACAGAGACGCGGCCGTTGTGGATACGTTCGACGCGACCGAGATAGACACCGCGTTTCTTGCCAAAGCGGGCGTGAACAAGTTGCTGGTTGTTTATGCCGCGAAACCAGCCGGGATAAAGGCCGCGAGAGAAACTCATTTCGAGGGCGTAGCGGTCGGGGTCGGATGACGCGGGGGTGGAGGCGCGGGGAGTCCCGGTCGGGGCCGGTCCGGGCGCAGCCATGCCACCGGCACCCGCAGGCCCGAGCGGCGGTGGCGCAGAGGTGGGCGCGGCGATCCCGAGCGCGCGGTCAATGGCCTGGCGATAGACGCGGGTGATGTTGGCGACGTATTCGGGAGCTTTGAGACGGCCTTCGATTTTCAGCGAACTGACGCCCGCGCGGATGAGGTCGGGGAGCACCTCAAGACCGGCGAGGTCTTGCGGACTGAGGAGATAACGGCGGTCCCCGAGATCGATTTTCCTGCCATCCGAGATGAGGTCGTAGGGCATGCGGCAGGCCTGGGCGCATTCGCCGCGGTTGGCGCTGCGTCCGCCGAGGGATTCGCTGGTAAGGCATTGCCCCGAGTAGGCGACGCAGAGCGCGCCATGGACGAAGACTTCGAGCGGCATCGCGGAGACGGTGCCGAGGTGGGCGAGTTCGGCGGCACGGATTTTCTCAATTTCCTTGAGGGAACATTCGCGTGCGAGCACGACGAGATTCGCGCCCAGATCGCGGGCGAACTCGACGCCGGCAGCGCTGGTCACGGTCATTTGCGTCGATGCGTGAATCGGGAAATCGGGCGAGAGACGGCGGATAAGCCGGCAGATGCCGACGTCCTGTACGATCGCTGCGTCCACGCCGGCGGCAATGATCGAGCGCAGATAATCTTCGGCATCCGGCAACTCAGGCGCGAAGACCAGCGTGTTGAATGTCACGTATCCGCGTACCCCGCGGCGATGGAGAAACTCCATGAGCTTCGGTAAATCAGCCGCCGTGAAATTATGCGCCCGCATCCGGGCATTGAAGCGGTCGAGGCCGAAGTAGATGGCGTCGGCACCGTTCTCCACCGCGGCCTTGGCACACTCCCAGTCGCCGGCGGGGGCGAGGAGTTCAGGACGGCACAGGGCGGCGGCGGGGGCGGAAGGTGTGGGTTGTAAAGGCATGAGTCGAACGCCCGGCGACGCTACACGGGCTGGTGTACATCGCAAAGCGGTAACGTATGCCGGACGCAAGAATGGAAGCCGACAGGTTCTCGCGTCACAAGCGGCAGCTTCTCGCGCGCTGGATGGCCAGTTGCGGATGTTCTCCCGCACCCTCGTCCGACGACGCATTTTCCGCAGCCGCCGGTTTGCTTACCCTGCAACTGCGATGTGGCCGGCCAGAAAGTTTCCTGCTCCGGAAACATCCGCGAAAAAAAGACCGGCCCCCAGCCCGGCTTCTCCGCCACACCCCAGGAACGTTCCCAAACCCGCCAAAATACCGGACGAAGCTTGCCCGCCCTCCGCCCG
>CAZUUP010000143.1:0-11075 GCA_964623105.1 uncultured Akkermansia sp. | reverse complement strand
AGGAACGAGCTACCCTGGGTACCAGATATGCGAGGCCACAACCCCAACGGGGTTGCGGCCGGGCGTGGGCAACGTGACGCAACCCCGGTGGGGTTGAAAATATTCCCGTCCGTCACCCAGGGTAGCTCGTTCCTCGCAACCCCGGGCTGGAGGACACAACCCCGTTGGGGTTGCGACGGCCGGCCGGATTTTCTCGTCTGCTCACTTTTTGAATGACCACTGATTTCCGCTCCCGTCTCCAGCACGGCCTCGTCATCCCGGCGCATCCGCTCGCGCTCACCGCCGCGCGTCGTCTCGACGAGCGCCGCCAGCGCGCGCTCACACGCTACTATCTCGCCGCGGGCGTGGGCGGCCTCGCCGTCGGCGTTCACACCACGCAATTCGCGATTCGCGATCCCAAGGTCGGACTCTTCCAACCCGTGCTCGCGCTGGCCGCCGAGGAAATGTCCCGCGCTCAGCAGCCACTCGTCCGCATCGCCGGCGTCTGCGGACGCACTGCGCAGGCCGCCGCCGAAGCGCAGCTCGTGCGCGAACTCGGCTATCACGCCGCGCTCCTCAGCCTCGGCGCCTTGCGCGACGCAGATGACGACGCCCTCGTCGCCCACTGCCGCGCCATTGCGGAAATCATCCCGGTCGTCGGCTTTTACCTCCAACCCAGCGTCGGCGGACGCGTCCTACCCTATGCGTTCTGGCGACGCTTTGCGGAAATTGAAAACGTCGTCGCCATCAAGATCGCCCCGTTCAATCGCTACCAAACGCTCGACGTCGTCCGCGCCGTGATCGAAGCCGGCCGCGACGACCTCGCGCTCTACACGGGCAACGACGACAACATTGTCGCCGATTTTCTCACGCCCTACCGCGTCGCCGGCCAGGAGCGCCGCATCGTCGGTGGGCTGCTCGGTCACTGGTCCGTCTGGACCCGCCGCGCCGTCGAACTCCTCGACCGCTGCCGCCGCGCCGACGCCACGCCCGACCTCCTCCGCCTCGGCGTCGAAGTCACCGACAGCAACGCCGCGTTCTTCGATGCGGCCAACGGCTTCCGCGGCTGCATCGCCGGCCTGCATGAAGTGCTGCGCCGCCAGGGCCTGCTCGAAGGCCTCTGGTGCCTCGACGAACACGAAACCCTCAGTCCCGGCCAATTCGCCGAGATTGACCGTGTCTACCGCGCCTATCCGCATCTCCACGACGACGCCTTCGTCACCCAACATCGCGACGAATGGTTGAAGCCCTGACCTCCCGCTCCCGACCTCTTAGCCCAACATGAAAATCCAACCGCATTCCCTCGCCCTTCTGGTCTGCCTCCTTCTCGCGCTGGCCAGCCCCGCCCGCGCGCAGAATGCCGTCGCGACATTTTCTTTCGCCGATCACCTCAAGCACTCCTGGACCAACGAACTCGTTTTCTTCCCCGCGGACGCCGCCGTCTGGGGTCGCAAGGACCTCGCGCTGCAAGGCCCTGACGGTCGGACCGCTCCGGTCCAATGGGCCACCGCCGAACAAACCGCGAACGGCAAAGCCAGCGTCGCGTTTTACGCCAGCGTCCCGCAATTCGGGACGGCCCGTTATTCCCTCGTGACCGGCACGCCGCCCGCACCGCTCGATGAACCGCGCGTCTCGGAAACGCCGCACACGCTTGAGCTGGTCAACGCCCACCTCGGCCTCCGCCTGCGCAAAACCCTCAAAGCCGGCGAAGGCCCCATCGCGGGCATCCGCCTCGGCTCGGGCACGTGGACCGGCGATTCCACGCTCACCGAGACCCCCGCCATCAAGAGCTATTCGGCAGAAATCGCCGCGCGCGGGCCGCTGTTCGCGGACCTCGTGTGCCGGATTGTTTTCGCCGACGACGGCCGCTGGTCACTGCGCTTCCGCATGAAAAGCGGCGAGCCGGTGATTCTGGTGGCCGAAGATTTTGATGCCCCGGGCGGCGGCACGTTTGGCGTGACGCTGGGCGGCGAGACGTTTCGTCCGACGCAACTCCTCTACCGCGCCGGCATGTATCCGAACATCGGGATGGTCAGCGTGGCCAATCTGCCGGCCGCCGGTCATGCCTACACGCTCGAACCCTGGCTGCATTGGTGGAGCGCCGAGCGGCAGGGCAACTGGTTCGGCCTCTTCACCCCCAGCCCGCTGACACCGCCCGCCGGCGGTCCCGCCGATGCGCGCAAAACCGACCCGCTCGCCGAGCTCAAACTCGACAGCGCCCCGGCGAAACCCGCGCCCGGCGCGCCAGCTCAGCGGCGCGATCCCTCGTCGGACATGCTCGTGGTCGGCGTCCTGCGCCCGAGCCTCTGGGTGACGCCCGGCCACGAGTGGCGCGGCAAGGCGAGGCAGGCCGGTGGCAGCGTGTCGGCCACGACCAGGGCGGGCGTGACCACGCTGCACCTGCCGGTCCTCGGCGGCGCACGGCACTGGTTGCTCGGCGCGATTGACAAGCACGCCAGCGCGGCCGCGCTGCTTTCGAAGGATCGCCGCGTTGCGCCGCCCGCACAGCAGTTGCTCATCAAACACGGCATCTTCCCGCTCGATGAGGTCAAGGACATGGTGCTCGACTGGACCGGGGACCACGACAACCACCCGCGGCTCTATCTTCGCAAACCGGACCTGCCCGCGCTCAAGGCCCGGCTTACCCCCAATCCCGTCATCCTCCGGAAATGGACGGTCGAGCAGCCGATCAACAAGTATTACCTCGACGAGCCGATCCAGGAGTTCATCGCCTCGGGCAATGCGCAGCTCGGCAAACTCATGGCCGCCAAGGGCGCGGAGTTCCTCCAGACGTGCGTGGACCGCTACCTCACGCAGGATTCGCAGGTGATGATCGGTGCCGCGCCGCACACGCAGACGTTGATCATTTCAACCCTCAACCTGCTCGATGCCGTCCTCGGCACCGACGTCGTGTCACCTGCGGAACGCCGGCGCCTGCTCGCGCAAATCGCCTTCCTCGGTTACGTCGTCAACAGCCACGACTTCTGGTCGCCCGCCCGCGGCTTCTCGGCCAATCCCAACATGACCACCACGGTGGCCAACTTCCAGGCCGCCATCGGCTGCATGATCCCATCCCATCCGCGCGCGAAAGAATGGAGCGAACGCGGCCTGACCGAACTCCGGCGGCAGTTGCGGGAATGGTCGGCCGAAGACGGCGGCTGGCTCGAGGCCCCGCATTACGCGATGACCTCGTTCGATTTCATGCTCGGCTCGTTCCTGATGGCCGCCAACGCCGGCTTCGGCGACGACGTGTACGCCGACCGCATGCGCAAGGTGATCGAGTGGTTCGCCTCGATCGTCACGCCCCGTGATTCGCGCACCGGCGGCTTCCGGCATCAGCCGCCGATTGGCAACACCTATCACGGCGAGCCGACCGGCGTGTTCGGCGTGGTCGCGGGCCTCTGGAAGGATCGTGACCCGGCCTTCGCCGCGCGCATGCAGGCGTTGCACGAGGAGGGCGGATCGTTCGGCAATCTCGGCACCGGCTGGGATTTTCCCACCATGTCCGGCTACCGCTTCCTGCTCACCCGCCACGGTGTGCCGCCCAAATCCGCGCCCTATGGCAGCACGGCCTTCGCCCAGAACGGCGCGGTGCTGCGCGCCGGCATGGATTCCGCGCGCGAGACTTATCTCCACCTCATCGCCGGCCGGCATCACGAGCATTACGACCACGATTCGGGCAGCATCATGATTTACGGCAAGGGCCGCGTGCTCGCTGATGACTGGGGCTACCTCGGCCGCCATCCCGACAAATGGCACAGCATGCTCACCTCGGGCGCCGCTGGCGGCGGCGGCCTCATGCACCTCGACGCCTTCGCGCCCGCCGCGGCCTTCGATTACGTCAGCGGGAAAAAGGATGCGTGGCGGCGGCAGATCGGCTTCGTGAAGGACGCCGATCCCAACGGCCCGGCCTTCTTCCTCGTGCGCGACTCCCATGCGGCGGACACCGCTGCCACCTGGCGCTTGTGGCTCACGACCGGCATCGCGGGCGATGGCGACAAGAAAAAGTGGCCCACGCCGGGCGCGGTGACGCTGAACGCCAACGGTGCCACGCTCTCGGGCATGGACGACGTGGACATGGACATCTTCTTCCCCAACGCCGCCGCGCTCGGCCTGCAACTGGAGCCCGCCACTTTGCGCGTCAGCACCGGCAACTGGCTCGGCAGCATCGAGCCGGTCTCGAATTCGCAGACCGCCCTGATCGCCACGCTGAAGGCCCGCGGTGCCGTGGTGGCGCTGCTTTATCCCCGGCTCAAAACCGAGCCGCCGCCCGCCGTGTCGTGGTTCGCCGAGGGTCGCATCGCGGCGGTGAAGTCCCCCGCCGGCACCGACTACGTTCTTGTCGCGCCCGACGCGCCGCCCAAGCCCGTCGGTGACGGCAAAACGCTCGAGCCGTTGCGCGATCTCGCGACCAAGGACGGCATCACCGTCCTGTCCATGTCCGGCGACCCGCAACTGACCCTCACGGTAAACCCCACCGCCAACGCGATGGTTGATCGCACCCTCACCATTCCCGCCGGTTCCATCGCCGTGCATCCCGGCCCGACGAATCCCGTGACCGTCATCTGGCAAAGCCCCGTGGCCGGAACTGTCAGCGTGGAAGCCCGCCTGCACGACGGCAACAACGGCGGTGGCAATGGCATTCTCGCCGAACTGCGGCACGGCTCGACCGTGCTGGCCCGGGGCGCGCTCGCCAACGGCGGCACGAATCTCGTGCTGCGCGCCGAAAACGCCGCCGTGGCCCGGGGCGACCTGCTTCGTCTCGTCGTGCTTCCGGGCGAAGGCGAAAATGCCAACTGGTGGGACACCACGCTCACCGAGCTGACCGTGCGGGACGGCGCCGGCAAACAGTGGAACGTGCGCGAGTCGCTCCTGCGCGGCGAACCGCTGGGCAACCAGTTGGCCCGCGACTGGGAGCAGGCGATCTGGTGGGTCTGCTCGGGCGATGCCCAAAAGTTCGACCCCAAGGCTCTCCAGCCGCCGGTCCCCGAAACCTTCGCGACTCCCGACGGCAATATTTCCTTCCAGGGCACCGCGGGCGCGGTCCGCATCCGCGGCGGCAAGACGACGCTGACCCTGGGCGCGGCCGGCAAAATCCGCGCGGGCGGCCAGGAACTCACCGCGGGCAATCCCGCCACGAAGGAATGACCGCTCAATGCCTCCCGGCGCGCGCCAGAAATCGGCCGGCAACTGAAACTATCGCCAGCGCAATCACCAAACTCGACGACGACCGGCGCAAGCTCGTCTGTCGTCCCAAGCCGAACGCCCCAGCAATATGAGAATCCTCTTCCCGCTCCACGCCGCCCTGCTCGCCCTCATCCTCACGCTGCCGGGCGCTGCTCGCGCTCAGCAGGCCGCCGCAACCTTTTCCTTCGAGGACCACCTCAAACGCGCGTGGACCAACGAACTCGTCTTCTATCCCGTGGACGCCGCGGTCTGGGGACGCAAGGATCTCGGTCTGCTCGGCCCGGACGGTAAGCCCACGCCGCACCAGTGGGCCACTGCCGAACAATCCCCAAACGCCAAGCCCAGCGTGGCCTTCCTCGCCAACGTCCCGGAGTTTACCAAGGTCACCTATTCCCTCGTGACGCGCGCCGCGTCCGCGCCCGCGCCCGCGTCGAGCAACGAACTGCGCGCCACCGAATCCGCGACTCTCGTTGAACTCGGAAATCCCCAGATCGCCCTGCGTCTTCATCGCGGCGCGAAGGCCCTGAGTGACGGACCGTTCGCCGGCGTGCGGCTGCACTCGGGCGCGTGGGCGGGCGGCGGCGAAATGAAAGCCGGCCCGCGCCCGACGGCACACGAAGCGCAGATCACCGCGCAGGGGCCGGTGTTTCTCGAGGCCACCGCGACCTATCGCTTCGGTGAGAGCGGCTCGTGGCGGCTGCGGTTTCGCCTCGTGCGCGGCGAACCGGTGGTGTTGGTGGACGAGACGTGCGACGTCCCAGCCGCCGCCGTCTGGCACCTCTCGCTCGCGTCGGGCTGGCAGCCGACGCGCATGTTGTATCGCAATCAGAAAGCCATCGCCGGCTCAAATTTCGGCCAGCAGGAAACGTGGCCGCTCGGTCCCGCCGCGGACGGACAATCCGCCTTCGCGCTCGAGCCGTGGCTGCATTGGAATCATCGCGCGCGGCAGGGCAACTGGTTCTCGATTTACAGCGAAACCACCGCCGACCTGCTCATGGTCGGCGCCATCCGCGCCGGAAGCTGGCTCGACGTGAAGCGCCTCGAAGCGAAGCAACCGCAGTCGCCCGCGATGCTCCATTTCACCGCGGCGGGCGGCGGGTTTGGCGCGGACTTTCCGCTGCTCTGGGGCCGCCGGCTCTGGATGCTCGGCACGCCCGACCGCGACCGGAGCCTCGCCGATGTCACCAAGCCGCCGCAGATGATCGAGCGCCACTCGGCGCCGTTGCCGCAGCACTTGCTCATCAAGCACGGCGACTTCCCGCTCGATCTCATCAAGGACTACCAGTTCGAGGTCGCCAACGAGCCGGGCCAGCATCCGCGCCTGATTTTCAACGCCGCCGATGTCGCCGCCTTGCGCAAGAACGCCGACGCCGAGGCCCTGCGCCAGAAGATCAAAAAACAGCAGCTCACCACCACGCCGCTCTACGACCACACGATGAGCACGAGCATCGAGGCCTATCTCGTCACGGGCGACGCCGCGCTGGGAAAATATTTGTCCGACCTCGCCGCCGCGCGCGTGCAGGCCGTGGTGGACGCTTATTTCAACCAGGTCCGCCTCGCGACGCCGGGCTTCGCGCCGCACATGCGGCAGGGGACCGCCGTGAGCCTGCTGCTCGCGGACGCGGTGATGGATGGCGGCCATATCGCCCCCGAGGTGCGCCGCCGCATCAAGGCGCAGGCGGCGTTCATCGGCTATACGCTGAATCGCGCCGATGTCTGGTCGCCCGCGCGCGGCTATGCGGCGAATCCGAACATGACGACCTCCCACTACGGCTACAAAGCCACCGCCGCCTGCTTTCTCCCCACGCATCCGGAGGCCAAGGCCTGGATCGCCGACGCCCAGCGCGAGGCCCACGAGGAACTCGAAACGTGGTCCGATGACAACGGCGGTTGGATTGAGGCACCACACTACGCGATCGTTTCCTACGACGCGCTCCTCGGCGTCTCGCTCATGGCCCACAACGCCGGCCTTGGCGGCGACCTCTTCCATCCGAAGATGAAGAAAGTCATGGAATGGCTGGCGAAAATCTCAACGCCGCCGGATTCGCGTTTCGGCGGCTTCCGCCATCTCCCGCCCATCGGCAACACCTACATGATCGAGCCGACCGGCGAGTTCGGAATCATCGCCCGCCTGTGGCGCGAGAAAGATCCGGCGTTCGCGCGGCAAATGCAGTGGATGTTCCGCCAGCAGCGCTCGTTCCCGGAGCCGGGCATCGGCGGCAGTTATCCGGCGCTCACCGGCTACCGCGCCCTGCTGCTCGACGCAACCATCCCGGAGGAAGCTCCAGCTTACGGCACCGAACTCTTCCCGCAGACCGGCGCAATCCTGCGCACCGGCTTCCCCGGTCCGCGCGAAACCGCGCTCCACTTCATCGTCGGCAAGCATCGCCAGCACTACGACTTCGATTCCGGCTCGATCACCTTCTGGGGCAAGGGCCGCATTCTCTGCGATGATTTCGGTTACTATGGCCGCGCGCCCGCCGAGGATCACAGCATGGTCACCGCCGCCACCGCGGCCTCCGACGTGATGATCTGCGATGGTTTCGCTCCCGCACCGCACGCCGACTACGTGAGCGGCGTGAAGGAAGCCTGGCGTCGCCAAATCCTCTTCGTGAAAGACACCGACCCGCTCGGTGCCAACTACGCCGTGTTGTGCGACACCTTGAAACAGCCCGACCCCTCCGCCATCTGGCGGCTCTGGACCTCGTCCGCCAAACTCGATCTGCACGAACGCAGCGTCGGCGTCACCGGCCTCGAAGACGTGGACATGGACGTGTTCTTCGCCCTCCCGCAAAAACCCGCGGTGAAGCAGGAGACCATCTCCCGCCGCGCCGGCGCAGCGCTGCGTTCCGACGGCGCGCAAGTCACATTCCCCTACACCCAAAACGGCATCATCGTGCCCATGTCCGGCGCACCCGTGGTGACCGCGCTGCTGCTGCCCCGCCTGAAAACCGAGGCGCCCATGAACGTGACCACGCTCGCCGACGGCCGCGTCCTGCGCGTGCAAACGCCCAAGGGCGACGACTGGATTTTCCTCAGCGCCACGCCGTTCAGTTTCAAGCAGGACGACCTCGAATTCGCAGGCACCGTCGGCGTGGCGCAAATCCGCGGCGGCAAAGCCCAACTCACCCTCGGCGCACCCGGCACGCTCAAGGCCAGGGGGCAGACGATTGGTGGAAAACCGTTCTGAAGCTGTCTTCGCCAATGCCGCTCCGCTATCCGTTTCCTATGCAAAACGCCCACCGTCCGTTGATCCCGAACACCAAATTTGAAGCGCGGATAGACACGGATGTACGCGGATACCGGAGGCTCTGGCCAGGACCCGGTGCATCCGTGGATGCACGGCGACGCGGTTTGGAGTGCGGTGACTTGTCACCGCTTTTGCGCAGGCGACTTGTCGCCGTCAAACTGCCGTGCGCCTCCGATCACGCGCGCGTGCCTGCGCTGGCGCGAGCCGTGTACGCCCCCGTCGTGTCCTCGCGCACTCTCACGTTCGACGGCGACAAGTCGCCTCGGGAAAGCGGTGACAAGTCACCGCACTCCAAACGAAGCGCGTCCCTCTTCCTCCTCCTCGCTCTCGTCCTCTCCCTCACCACGCCCGCCAACGCCGCCGCTGCGCCCGCGCCCGCGCCGCTGATGAAAACCGACCGCGGCCGCGCCTTCATCCTGCAAAACGGCAAGCCCCTCCCGCTCCACGCCTACAACGACTACATCGCCCCCATGACTGACAAATGGAAGGAGCGCATCGACGAATTTGTCCGCAGCGGCGAAACCGTCTTCTTCCTCAACATCCTCCACCCGCCCTCCGATTATTTCGACTCACCCTTCTGGCCCGACGACGGCGTGTTCCCGACCGCCGAACCCGCCGTCACCGGTTCCATCACCAACCAGGCCCGCTTCATCATCGAACGCTGTCCCACCGCGCGTTTCTATGTCCGCGCCACCGTCTCCGCCCCGTTGGCGTGGACCAAAAAACGCCCCGGCGAAGTCCAGACCGACGACGAAGGCAACCGCCTCCGCCACGCCAGCATTTCCTCGCCCTCCTATCTCGACGGCCTCAACCGCTCGCTGCGCAACGTCGTCTCCTACTGCGAAGCGCAGCCGTGGAGCGACCGCATCATCGGCTACCTCGCGCTGCCCTACGGCGAGGGCCTCCTGCCGCTCACGCTCACCGGCAAGATGTTTGATTGCTCGGCAGTCAATCAGCAGGAGTTTCGCCTGTGGGTGAAACGCCAATACGCCGACGAAGCCGCGCTGCGCAAGGCGTGGGGCAATACCAACGTCACCTTCGACACCGTCGCCGTCCCGCGCGACCAGGAGTGGAAACTGAAGCGCACCACCGCCACCCCGACGCTCGGCGGCAAACCCTTCGGCGCGGGGAAACTCGATTCCAATTCCGGCACGCGCGACCGCGGCCTCTTCCACTGGATCGAACCCGTCGATGCCGCCCGCGAACTCGACTACTGCCGCTTCGAGCGCGCGATGTTCCTGCGCTGGCTCCGCACCATCACCACCGCGCTCAAGGAACAGTCAGCCGCGCTCGGCCGCACGCGCCTCGTCGCCGCCGACGTCGCCAAGCAACCGTTGATGGGCTGGCAGATTCTCTCCGCGTTCGATGGCGTCGGCGAACCGCGCGATTTCCCGAACGTGCTCCAACTCTCCGGCTCGTGGGATCAGGGCGAACTCCTCGACGATCCCACGCTCGACGCACTCTGGACCCCCGCCGATTACCACGCCCGCACCGTCGGCTTCGCGTGGGAACCCGAAGGTCCCGCCGACTCGATGGTGCTCCGCGGCAAAACCCTGCTCGCTGAAAATGACGCCCGCTCGTGGGTCGGCCAGGGCGCGGAAAATCAAGGTGCCTTCCTCACCCCCATCGAGCTGGAAGCCGGCTTGCTCCGCAATGAAGCGATGGCGATCTCGCGCAACTTCCATTCCTACTGGTGCAACGTCGGCTCCTCCTATTTTCACGATCCGAAAATTCAGGAAGTCATCGCCCGCATCATTCCCATGCTCGGCCGCGTCGCCGCCGCGCCGCACCGCGAAACCGCCGACGCCATTGCCTTCATCATCGACGACACCAGCCCGATGTACGAGGACTTCACCAGCGGCTTCCAATCACTCGCCGTCATCTGGCAGCGCATCCAGGGCCTCGCGCACTGCGGCGTTCCCTACCGCATCTATCTCCTCAGCGACCTGCGCAAAGACAACTTCCCGGCCTACAAAGTCTTCTTCTTCCCGAACCTCTTCCGCGTGGACGACGACGTGATGGCCTTGCTCCGTAAGAAAGTCCTGCGCAATGGCCAGGTCGCCATCTTCGGTCCCGGCACCGGGATCACCGACGGCCGACATCTCACCGCCGAACCCGCCACGCGCCTGCTCGGTGTGAAAATGGAACTCGTCCCGCGCACCACGCAGCGCCGTGTCATCGTGCAGGAACCGCGCGGGCAAAATCATCCCATCGTCCGTGAACTTTCCGCTGGTCATATTTACGGCGACACCTATGCCTACGGTCCGACTCTCATCCCCGCCGACAAAGCCGTCGCCGAAGCCAAAGCCGCGTCGCTCGGCTGGTCGAACACCTCCTTCTTCATCAACCGCCCCGGCCTCTTCCTGCGCGAAAACGGTCGCGGCAGCACGGGCAACGGCCAACCCGGCCCGCGCGGCGCGGACGATTACGCCGTGCTCTGGTCCTGTGCCATTCCACTACCCGCCGAACTGCTCCGCGCCACCGCGCGCCAGGCCGGATGCAACATCTGGTCCGAAGAAAACGACGTCATCTACGCCAGCGACAGCTTCGTCTCCCTCCACGCCGTCAAAGCCGGCAAACGCACCCTGCGCCTTCCCCGCCCCGCCACCGTGCGCGACGCCATGACCGGCGTGGTGCTCGGAAAAGATGTGCGCGAAGT
>CAZUUP010000142.1:0-11143 GCA_964623105.1 uncultured Akkermansia sp. | reverse complement strand
CGGCGAGCCGGCGGAGCCGCTTGAGCGCCTTGCCCGCGCTCGGGAACCAGCCCAGGCCCGCCAGAATCGCGGCGGTGGCCGGGTGTGAATCGAGGAGCCAGCACACGCGGGCGTCGCGGGCGCGGGCGAACTCGAACGGACGATGGATGTTGGTGAATCGCACGGCCCCAATCGTGCGATGCCATCGGGCGGCGGGCGAGCCCGGACCCCGCCCGCGGCGGGGTTGACAGAACGAGGAAGTATGGCCGGATCGGGTGGCGCGGCGCGCCCGCCTGCGCTACGGTGGCCGGCCATGCGTTTTTCCGAGTCCCACCCGCACGCTCTCGCGGCCCTCGCCGGCACGCCCGTGTTCGCCGACTATTGCCGGCTCCGGAACATCCCCGTGCGCGGAAACGGACTGGAGGCGATCGACGGCCTTCCGCCGGGCATCCGTCAGCCGGTCGAAGCTGAGCTGGATCAGGTCGCCGATCTCGCCACACCCGACGGCAACGACCACCTGTCCGGGGCGGCCGGCGGGCTCCCGCTCCCGCCGCCGGAAGTGCCAGCCGGGGCCCCACTGGCCCTGTGGTTCCTGATCCACCGCTCCGACGTGTTCCGCGAGGTGTGCAGCCACCACGAGCCACGGGAGGCCGGCGGCTGGTGGACGGCCCGCGCCCGCCCGCGGTTGAAACTCGCCGGCCTCGACGCTCGGGCGGCCCGGCTCGCGACCACCGTGCGCGAGTTCTTCTTCGCCACGGAAGGAACGGGCGAGTTCGCAACCGCCACGGCGTTCCGCGATGGTTCCATGTGCCACTTCGAAGTCCGCGTCTCTGATCGCGTCCGCCACACGGACGGGTTCACTGCGGCCGGCGAACCGACCACCCACGCCGTCCGCCCCGCAATCCGCTTGCACTTCACCTACCGGACCGACGGCCGGGCGCGGCTGTGGTGTACGCTCCGCGCCACGGACCGTGTGGCCGAATTGTTGCGCCGCTTCGGCGAGGCGGCTCTCGGCTGCGCGGTGACACCCGCCCCGGCGTTTGACCTCGACCGGCTGAAGGCTCCGCTCAGTCCACTGCCGGACTCGGCGGACATGGAGGGGGTGCGGGTGCGGGCCCTCCGCCTGAGCTACCCGGCCTCCGCCGGGCGGCGGCGGGTGACCCTGGAGGCGGGGGCCGCCGACCCGCCCGGCGCGGTCGAGCGGCTGCTCGCGGCCCATGCCGGCCGCGGCCTGGCCCGGCTGCGCGTCACGTTCGCCGAACTCCAGGTGCGGCTTCGGGTGAACGGCCGGACCAAGACCTACCCGGTCCGCCTGTGGCCGGACCGCTGTGACCTCGCTCCCACGCCGCTCGGGGAGCGGCTCTCCCGCTGCCTGTCCCGCTGGGGTCTCGCCACATGAGTTCACACGCCGACTTCCTCCTCGGCCTGCTCGACCTCGACGACCCGGTCCCCCTGGACTTGGAAGACGTTACCGGCCCGCACGCCCGGGCCGTCCGCCTGTGGCAGCAGATGGGGTTCGTGGCCCGCGAGCCCGGCCACAACCCCTCCCCGTCCTGCCCGGCGTGCGGCGAGGGGATGCCCTACAGCGTCGGCGGGGCATGGCGGTGCAACCGGTGCTGGAGCGCCGTCGATGAGCGGCACCTCCGGCTCTGGGCGGTGGACGTGCCAGCGGTGTTGGGGTGGTTCGCCGGCCGGCTCGGGTTGCGGGGCGAAGCCCGCGTGGCGACCGGCCGGCTGTGGCAACTCGGCACCGACACGACCGGGCATCAAGCCCGCGCGTACTTCTACCTCCGCGGGGAGGCGAATACCGACGTGCGGCGGGCGCTGGCGGCGTACCAGGACGTGACGGTCCTCCACGGACCGCTTCGCCCGCGGCTGGGGTCCGGGGTCCGCGCGATCGCGCTGGCACCCTTGCTCCAGGTCGGGTCGTCGATGCGACTCGATGCTGCGGCCGTCCTCCGCAGCGGGCTGTCGGTCCGGTTCGACCCGGCAACGGGGGCACTGCGGGCCGGCGGGCGGCTGTTCGGCGAGGTGCCGGTCGGGTCGAAGGAGTACCACTTCGTCCGCTGCCTGGCCGCCCGGCCGGACCAATTCGTCCCGTACGCCGACATCAAGCGGTTCGTGCGGGCGGCGTCGGGCAGCCGGGACGGGACCGACGAGGCAACGTTCTGCCAGATGCGGAAGAGCCGCATCAAGCGACGGTGGGTGCCGGAAATCGACCGGCTGGTGGAGACGACCCACAAGGGCGACGGGTACCGGTTGCGGGGCCAGTTGCTCGTTGCTGAGATGATGACCTCCTACGGGCACTGGGTTCAGCAGAAGGCCGACTGGCTGCACGCGAAGTTCGCCTGGTGCGCGGCGGTGGACTGGTCGTGCGTCACGCCGCAGCTAGTCGGGGGGTAAAGTCAACCGGAGCAAGTCGGCACGAAGCGGTGCGATGAGCGCCGCCCAGCTTCGGCGAGTTCCCGCACTCGCCGCCCCAGCGGCAAACGAGTCGCACCCCCTGCTGCGGGAGCTGTTCATGTACGACCCGCGGTGGGACGTGCGGTTGGTCAAGCGCCTGCCGTCCGCGGCAGGCCGCGGCGTATCCGCCGTGAGGTGTCGGCAGGGGCCGAACCCCGGGTGGACGTCATCATCGTCGCTACGCGGAGCGGGTCAAAGTGGGTCCGGCCTCGCAGCGGGGGCGGAACTCGCCTGCGTGCGATCTGCGGCCCGTGCCGGCCGGCGCTTCCGCATGCGTCCCGGAGTAGCGGTCGCCCGTCGCACGCCAACGGATTCCGCGTCCGCGCCAGGACCGCGATAGAACTGTCAGGTCCGTGTCAGGGCGCACCGGTCTGCCGCCAGTGATGCTGCGGCGCGTCCCACCCGCTCCACCCTGTGACCGTTCCGCTCTACGCCACCACCGATTCGTACTTGGCCGCGTTCCTCGCCGCCAACGGGGCCGTGTTCGACCACCTGCACCGGCTGAGCCCGAAGAAGGTGGCCTACCACTTCATCTCCGACCCCCGCGTGCACGGCCTCCTGCGGCTGTACTGGAGCGGGGCCGATGTGCCGATGGTCCCCGCCCGGTTCGCGGAAGCACACCGCAGGCTGAAGTGCCTGTCCATTGCCCGTGACAAGTGACCCGTCCTACTTCCTCCCCCGTTCCCGTATGTCCTCCCTGCTCGCTTCCCTTCGGGAGCATGCCGCCCCGCTGACCCCCGAGGGGTTCCTCGCCCACCACCCCGGCGCGTGGGTGCAGTACTACGACGACACCCCGGCGAAGGATCCGACAAAGGCCCTGTCCGCCCCCGCGTTCGACCGGGCGACGGCCCAGGCCAAGCAGGCCGACTCGTGCGCCGTCTGCTTCTCCCTCCAGGCGTTCGACGGGGCGCGGACGGCCGACCGGCTGATCCGCGTCCAGAACCTGGGTGTGGACGTCGACCTCGGGGAGGCGGCGGACGGCACCCCGGCCGACGAAGAGACGGTCGAGGCGGCCAAGGAGTACTACCTCCGCGACTTCCTGCCGCGGTTCCCGCTCCGCCCGCACTGGATCGTCGAGACCCGGCACGGTCTGCACCTTGTGTTCCGGCTGCGCCCGGTGACCGACGCGCAAGAGGTGCGGGACGCCCTGGCGCTGGGCCGCCGGCTGGTGACTGCCCTCCGCGGCGACGAGAACGCCATCCTGCCGACGCAACTCCTGCGCGTGCCGAATACCTACCAGTTCAAGGAGCCGGATCGCCCGTTCCTGTGCCGCCTGCTGGTGGACAACGCGGCCGCCATGCCGCCCCACGACCTCGCCGCCGTGGAAGCGGCCGTCCGGGCGATGGAGGGCATCCGCCCGGCCGCAGCCGAACCGCCACAGCCCCCATCGGCCGACCCGCCCCGGTCGTGGCAGCGGTGGCGGAAGGGGCTGGCGGGCGTGACCCGCGGCGAGCGGAACGCCACCGCCGCGTCGCTCGCCGGCGGGCTGATCGGCCGGCTGCCCAACGAACTGTGGGACATCGGCGGGTGGGGCGGGCTGAAGGAGTGGAACGCCCGGAATGCCGAGCCGCTTGCGGACCACGAGCTGCGTTCCGTGTTCGACAGCATCGCCCGCCGCGAGCGCAACCGCCGCGGCCGTCTCGCCCCTCCGTCCGCCCGATGAGCGATCTCGACGACTGCCGCCGGTTGCTCGGCGACCCGGCCCTGTCCGACGCGGAGGTCGCCGACATCCGGGACGCCCTGGATGCCTTCGCCCGCACCCTGATCGACGGGTTCGTCCGCGCCGGCTGCCTTCCAACCAACGGGATCCCGCAGACGGGAGCGCGAAACCGCCCCGGCGCCAAGTGCATTTCCACCCCCGCGCTGGCACCATCACTTCTCCCATGCAGCAGGCCGTCTCCATCCTCCGGGTCTCGACCAAGAAGCAGTTGACCGCTGGCGACGGGATCGAGAATCAGCGTCGGGGGAACACCGAGTACATCCGCCGCAAGGGGTACGCGCTCGCCCGCGAGTTCGTGGTCGCCGAGTCGGCCGACGGGGACGGGTACGACCGGGCCGACTTCGAGGCGGTGATCGCCCAGGTGATCGCCAAGGGGAGCGGGATCGACGTCGTGGTGTTCTGGAAGGTGGATCGCATCTCCCGCGGCGGGGTGCTGCCGTACTTCACGCTGAAAGGCGTTCTCGCCAAGCACGGGGTGCGGGTCGAATTCGCCACCGAGCAGATCGACGGCTCACCGACCGGCGAGCTGATGGAGACCCTCCTGGCCGGCATGGCGCGGTTCGAGAACCGCCTCCGCGTGGACCGCACCATCGGGGTGGAGAAGATCCTGACCAAGGAGGGGTACTGGGTGCGGCCCGCCCCGACCGGGTTCCGCAACGGCCGCAAGGACGGTAAACCGGTCCTCCTGCCGACCGACGCCCCCGGCCAGTGGGAACTGCTCCGGGCCGGGCTCCGGAAGCAGGCGAGCGGGGCGTTCACCCTGGCCGAGATCGCTGAGGAGATGCGAACACAGGGGCTGCGGACGCGGGTGGGCAACTTGGTCGGCAAGCAGACGTGGATGAACATCTGCCGCAGCCCGGTGTACGGCGGCCTCTTGCGGGGTGTCTGGACGGACGGAGCCTTCGTGCGGGCCAAGTTCGACGGCCCGCTCACCCCGGAGGAGTGGAATGAGTTGCAGCAGGTACTTGATGGGCGAAAGCGGGTGGCATCAGCGGCCCCGCGGCAGGGATTGCACCCGAACTTCCCGCTCCGCCGGTTCGTCCGCTGCCCCGGGTGCGGCCGCTCGGCTCGTGGCTACCACGCCGTCGGGCGGCGCGGCGACCGGTTCCCGTACTACGACTGCCAGGACTCCGCCTGCGGTTTCCGCGTGGGCACAGCCGAGGCTCACGAGGCGTTCGTCGGCCTGCTCCGCCGCGTCACCCCGTCACGGAAGTTCCTGGATCTGTTCCAGAGCCGCGTCCTCCGCGTCTGGGCCGAACAGGTGCAGGGGCAGGAGGCGGCGGGGCAGACCGGTCGCGCAACCGCGGCCGCACTGGAGGACGAGAAGGCCCGCCTCATCGCCTTGATGAAACGAGCCGTGGACAATCCGGACCTGCTGGCGGACCTGGAACGGGACTTCGCGCGGGTGGAGGGAGAACTGAGTCTGGCCCGCCTGGCCGGCAAGCCGGCGGGGGTGGCGGAGTGGAACCCCGAGCACGTGGTGGCCGCCTGCGTCGAGGCGATTGGCCGGATTGACGAACACTGGCAGAACGGGCCTGTGGAAGCCAAAAGCCGGCTCCAGCGGCTGGTGTTCCCCGAGGGAATCGGCTACGACGCGGTGACCGGTTGTCGAACCCCACAATTGTCGCTGCTGTACGCCGTGATCCCGGCATCGCGCGAACCTCAGTCAATAATGGCTCCCCGGGCTGGATTCGAACCAGCAACCCCCTCGTTAACAGCGAGGTGCTCTACCGTTGAGCTACCAGGGAACAGACCGCAATGATGATAATGGACAACCGAACCGACGAGCGCAACGTCCTTTTCTTTGTACGCCCGCAAGCGGGCTGGGCGTTGAGCTACCAGGGAACGGACTCTGTGATGATAATGGACAACCCTGCGTACGAGCACAACGGCCTTTTTGTTCGACGCCCCGCAAGCGGGGCTGGGCGTTGAGCTACCCGACTTCGTCCTTCGGACTTCGCCGGGCAGGCCAGGGAACAGATCTGTGGTGCAAAGGCCCATCCGGGCGATGATTCCGGCTCCAGCAGCCTGGAGCGGACCCGAATAGTATAGTTTCGATGGCTCGCTTGTCGAGTCTAACGAACCACCACCTGCGACGCGATGCCGAGCAGCAGGATCGCCAGCAGGATGGCGGCCATAATGGCGTCGCGCAGGCGGCGCATGAACAGCAGCGGCGCCGGCGTCACCCAGATGAAGATCATGTCGTCCGGCAGGTATTCCTTGGCCAATTGCAGGAAGCCCCGGCGGTGCGCGGCACCCAGCACGAAGGCGGCCAGCACCTGGCCCGGCTGATCCTGGCGGCGCTTGCGCTCGATTTCGGCCTGTTCGACGATGGCCTGGAACATCGCGCGGTCGCGCTCCGGACTGGAGATGGCGACGTTGAACGCATGGATGAGGTCGTTTCTTTGCACGATGGCCTGGTACTCCTCTTTGGTGAGGTTCTTGCCGCCCTTGCCCAAGGCCCCGCGGTACGCGTCGGTGGATTCGACCTGGTTGATGAGTCCCTGCAGCCGATGGATGTTCTCCCCCACCGCGCCGTGGATGGCCCGGTGCTCGATGGGGAAAATCGCCACGCGCTCGTCGCGCGCCTGCAGCACCGTCAGCCCGTTGAGCTTGAACGCTTCCAGTCCGGCCTTCTGGGTATCGCGGCGGGCGAGGGCGGAGCGCCAGCGCTGGGCGACCGCTTTCAGGTACGAACCTTCGCCGCCGGGTCCGCCCATCTCGGCGCGGATCTGGTCGAGCAAGCCTTCGTTGGTGCGCGCGCGGAACGGCGAACCGTCATCGGAACCGAATCCTTCCTGGCCGAACGTGTCCACGCGTGCGTACTTCACCAGCGCCGCGCACGCGCGGTAAATCCATCCCTGCGCCACGCCGATGGCCCTGGCCTGCATGCCGCCGAACCGTCCGGACAACACCGGGTGCACCTGGCCGATGCCGATGATGAGGTGCTTTGCCTTCAGCGAAGAGCACACGCCTTCCACGCGTCCGCCGGGGAACGCCTTGGCGAATTTGAGCGCGTCGAGCGTCTCCAGCGCGGGACCGTGCGTCCGCAGAAGAGGACGGAGCGGGAACAGGTTCATGCGTACATCGTAGCCCACCCGTGCCCGGTCGTGTATTCTCGCGGCATATGGCCAAGCAGAACATCTCCACCCGCGCGCAGAACTTTCCGAAGTGGTACCAGGACGTCATCGGCATGGCGCCGGACCTGTACGACGAATCGCCGGTGACGGGCTGCATCACGTTCGGCCCGTTGGCCACCGCGCTGTGGAGCAACATCCGCAAGTACTTGGACAAGCGCATGCGCGCCATGGGCGTGGAGAACATCATGCTTCCGCTGCTGATCCCCCAGAGCTTCTTCGACCGCGAGAAAGAGCACGTGGAAGGCTTCGCACCCGAGTGCGCCATCGTCACGGAAGCCGGCGGCGCCAAGCTGCCGGAGCGCTACGCCGTGCGCCCCACCTCGGAGACGTTGTTCGTGGACTGGTACAGCCGCGGCGGCCGCGTGCAGAGCCACCGCGACCTGCCCTTGCTGGTGAACCAGTGGTGCAGCGTCATGCGCTGGGAGAAGCGCCCGCGCGCGTTCCTCCGCACGAGTGAATTCCACTGGCAGGAAGGCCACTGCATCTTCGCTTCGCAGGAGCAGTGCCGCGCGTTCACGCTGGCGATTTTGGATTTGTACGCCGAACTGTCCGAGAAGATCCTGGCCGTGCCGGTGGTGAAGGGCGACAAGCCGCCGCACGAGGTGTTCCCGGGCGCCATCGGCACCTACACCATCGAAGGCATGATGCAGGACGGCAAGGCCCTGCAGATGGGCACCAGCCACATGCTGTCGCAGAACTTCCTGAAGGGCAGCGACGGCAAGCCGCTGGTGTCGTTCCTGGATAAAGACGAGAAACAGCAGGTCCCCTGGTACGACTCGTGGGGCGCCTCCACCCGCCTGCTCGGCGCCATGTTCATGGCCCACGGCGACGACGACGGCATCGTGCTCCCGCCGGCCATCGCGCCGGTGCACGCCGCCGTGCTGCCCATCTACGCCGGCACCGACGATGCCTTAGTGGAAGCAGCCGCCCGCCAGGTCATGCTGGGCATCGCCGGTTCCACCAACCCGTTCGGCATCGGAGGAGGAGACACCAAGTCCTACAAGCTCCATGGCCGCGAGCAGCAGTTCGAGCAGGCCGAAGGGGGCCTGACCGTCCGGATGGATAACCGCCGCGAGCTCCGCCTGGGTGACAAGACGTTCCGCCAGATCCACGCCGGCACGCCGGTGCGCGTGGAGATCGGCGCGCGCGATCTGGCCGAAAACAGCTGCGTGGTGAAGAGCCGCATCCGCGGACGCGACGGTGCGGTGAAGACGTCCCTCAGCAACGCCCCCGAGGTGATCGCGAAGATGCTGAAGGAAGACCAGCAGTCGCTGTACGACCGCTCGCTGAAGATGCAAAAGGAGAAGACCGTGGAAGCCAAGAACTACGACGAGCTCAAAGCCGCCCTGGAAGAAGGAAAGTGGGCGATGGTCGCCTGGGATGGCACGCCGGAAACCGTGGCCAAGCTGAAGGCCGATACGCAGGGCGGCAGCTACCGTTGTTTCCCGTTCGATGCCGAGAAGAACGCCAAAGGTCAAAAAGACCCTGTCTCCGGCAAAGACAGTGCATTCGCCAAGAAAATCATTGTGGGGAAGGCGTATTAGCGCGCGGCATTCATGCGCTCGATGCGCAGGCACACGCGGCGCTCGTAGGCGCGGTCCACGTTCTCGCAGGTAGGCGCGGGGTTGGCGGCATGAGCGATACCCCAAGTTGAACATGTCAGAACCGCGATTATGAGAGTCTTTAGTCTACTCATCGCTGCCAGTCTACTCCCTGGCTGCCTGAAACCTATTAAGGAGATTAGAACGGCAATCCGCCCGCAGTCGTGCGGTCGAAGAATTCCAGAACGCCCATTTGCACGACGACGATGACGATAAGCGCCAGGGTAAAATGAAGGTTGCTCATGGCGGGATGGGGAGGAGGTGATGCCACTACGATACGCATGACAAATGGCGCTGCGAATGGGCTGAAAGGCACCCCAAAACCGGAAATTGGCTTTTCGTTGTCTAGAAGCCAAGAATCCGGTTCTTTGGGGGTGTGGAACTAGGGCAGTTCGGGCTCCTTTTCCTTCATGGGACCTACTTCTATTTCGCAAGCCCTACGATTCCTTTCGTTTTTCATGAGTGCGCATTGATCGAGGTCCTTCATTTTCAGGGCCACCTCATGATGGCACTGGTCGCTTAATGCATCGGAATGACTAAATATGCTGCAATCACTCTGATAGTTTTTTTCAAGCGTTATGCGGGCCATGACACAGCAAGCATGTTGCTGGGTAGACTGCGGCCCACTAAGACATGCATCGTATGTCGTCACAATGCCCTGCCCTTTTACTGTTCCCTGCCCATCGCCAAGAAAAACACATGGCTCGGAATCACTGGCTGCACCCAGGCAAGATTTTCCATAACTACTCGGCAACAGCAGTTCGCAGGCGGCGGGGTCTTTAGTGAGCTCAGCGTATTTGTAAACACAGAGAGCCTGTTGTTCTCCGAGGGTCGGGGCAAGCAAGTGTGGCAGCGTATGCACCAGCTTGAAGCAGTCGCTGACAGGACGCTGTCTTACGATAATTTGTTGCGCGGTTTCCAGGCCTGGAGCGTCTGGGTAATATCCGGCAAGCCATACGACCATCGGAGCCAACAAGAGATATGCAATGAAAGCTGCTGTGCAGAGCCCTAGGGCAATAGCCGCTTTTTTTATGCCATGAAGGATGGAGGTGAGAATCATTGTCCGATGGTAGCAGTAAGATCGCGCAAGTGGTTAAACGCATAGGTGTCTTCAGTGCCGTCATCAGGATTTGTGGTTGTCATTTTCGCGGCGATGGCATCGCGATATTGATCGCTGCTGTTTGCTCCAGTCTTTTGCGTCGTTTCTACCCACAGCCAAGCGTCAGCGCCCTCGCGCTGCGGCAACGAGGCGATCCGATCGCTCCGGAATGCGAATTGTGAGGCAATCGCATTCGTCGGATCAATCTTTTGAAGCCGGAGCAAGTTTGCAAATGCGGTAACGGCTAGACCGTGCTCCTCGACGGGATTCAAGACATCCGGCGAACGAATTTCGACGGTGTATTTTGCAGTGCCGGCACGGCTAGAGGAGCCAAGATGGCTGGAATGGAAGGCTGTAGACGTCTTGCTGACCGCGCTGAAGTTGACCTGCGAAGCGTCATACCTAGCTCCCAATGTTGGATCTACTGCTGAGTCCATTGCGACGAATGTGTCGACGCCGAATCCATTTTCAGCCTTGAATCGCTCGGCGATCTCATATCCCACAAACGAACCCCAGCTGTGGCCGCCGATGCGGATCATCGATCCGGACACTCCTGCGCCCTTTAGCGCCGAATACGCCCAGTCAGCAACCATCTCGATGCCACGTTCGCCCTGCATGCCAACAGCAGGAGGCATGTTTGACGAAGAGACTGTATTCCAGTCCAACGTGACGACTTGGTATCCTGATGCGATCAGTGCTTTCTGCAGCTCCGCAAATTTTCCGCTGTCTGGACCGTCTTCGCGCCCATGAATCACCACCCATACCGGCTTGGTGGGGTCGAGGGTGTTCACGCCTCCGTCTTCGGTATCCAGGTGATAATCAGTATTCCGCTCATTTCCTTCAAACTCCGCCACCCTCAAACTCACCGGCATTTCGGTGCCGCCCAGCTGCACAGTGCCCTCGATAGCACTCGTCCTCGTGGCAGAGAGATCGGCGTCCAGGCCAATGATTGCGTTTGGAGGAAGGTTGGCTGGGTTAAAGAATTGAGGGGAGCTAATGGTCAGCGTGTAGGAGCCAGCCTGCAAGGTCTGCTTGATGACGGCGGGATTATTGCCGCTGGCCATTAGACTCAACACGATTCGTCCTTGCGCATCCTTCAACTCCATTTTCCCTGCCAGCATGCCGGTCTGCGATCGGAACA
>CAZUUP010000141.1:0-11168 GCA_964623105.1 uncultured Akkermansia sp. | reverse complement strand
TGCATAGAAACGATGAAGACGCTGCGTTTGCCCCGGGTGCAGCGCCGGGGCACGCGGACAAAGCCATGAGCCGAGAAATACTGGGAACCCATCAGAAGGCGCTGAAGATCAACCTGGATCCGTGTACCTACGGAACCTTTGCGGAGATTGGGGCGGGGCAGGCGGTGGCGCGCTGGTTTTTCCGCGTGGGCGGCGCGGCGGGGACGATTGCCAAGACGATGTCGGCCTACGACATGACGGTGAGTGATGCGATTTACGGGCAGTGCGAGCGGTATGTGAGCCGGACGCGGTTGAGCACGATGCTGGAGCGGGAGTACGGGTTGTTGATCGAGCGGTTGCAGGCCAAGCGGGGCGGGAACACGTGTTTTTTTGTGTTTGCGGACACGGTGGCGGCCAAGAGTTTCAAGGGCACGGGGGATTGTCACGGGTGGCTGGGGCTGCGGTTTCAGGCGGAGCCGGGCGCGGAGCCGTCGCAGATCATCGTGCATGTGCGGATGCTGGACCGGGAGAATTTGCAGCAGCAGGAGGCCCTGGGAATCATGGGGGTGAATCTGGTTTACGGCGCGTTGTATTTGCACCGGAAGCCGGAGGAACTGCTGCAATCGCTGGTGGACAACCTGACGACCGAGCGGGTGGAGGTGGACATGGTGAAGGTGACGGGGCCGGCGTTTTTCGATGTGGACAACCGGGTGTTGAGCCTGCGGTTGGTGCAGCTCGGTTTGACGCAGGCGGCGATGTTCCGGGCGGATGGCGAGGTGGTGCAGGCGGCGGACGCGCTGTACAAGAAGTGCATTCTGGTGGAGCGCGGCAGTTTCCGGCCGGTGACGAAGGTGACGCTGGACATGCTGAAGTGCGCGAAGGCGCAATTCGTGCAGGAGCCAAAGGTGAAGGACGAGGACATCATGGTGTTGATGGAGATGACGATGCGGAATCTCACGACCGAGTCGGGCATTGATGCGAAGGATTTTCTGGACCGGGTGGATTTGCTGAGCGCGCTCGGGCAGACGGTGTTGATCTCGAACTTCGGGGAATTTCACCGGCTGGCGGCTTATTTGTTCCGTTACACCAAGAAGATGATTGGCATCTCGATGGGGGTGCCGACGTTGCAGAGCATTTTCGATGAGAAGTATTACCTGGATCTGGAGGGCGGGATCCTCGAGTCGTTCGGGCGGTTGTTCAAGAATGACCTGAAGCTGTACGTTTATCCTTTGCTGGAGCAGAAGACGGGTTCGCTGATCACGGCGGGGAATCTGCGGGTGGCCCCGCATTTGCGGCATCTGTACGCTTACCTGCTGGAGAACCGGCTGATCGAGGGGATGCGGGATTTCACGGAGTCGAACCTGTCGATCATGTCGCGCGAGGTGCTGGCGCGGATACGCGCGGGCGATCCGGCGTGGGAAGAGATGGTGCCGCCGGAGGTGGCGCTGCTGATCAAGGCGAGGGAGTTGTTCAGCTACCAGCCCGCGGGTCCGGCGGGCCAGTTGGTGGCGGCGGCTGCGTGAGGGGTTGTCCGGCTGCGTTCGGGGTAAAGTTTTTCGAGCGGTCGGCTTGCATTTGGAGGGTGGGGGTGCCTAGTTTTGCGGCGCTCTCACAACCATGCAACTCGCCGATCTTACTTCTCCCGCCATTGCTTCGCTCAGCAAGGATACTCCCGTGGTGTTTCCGGCCGCCGCGCTCGAACAGCATGGGCGGCACATGCCGCTGTTCACGGACAGTCTGCTGATGGGGGAGGTCATTCGCCGGGTGGCGGAGCGTTACCGGGAGCGGGTGTTGTTTGCGCCTTTGTTGTGGCTGGGCAACTCGGATCATCATCTGGATTTTTCCGGGACGTTGTCGGCGCCGCCGCGGACGTATCTGGATACGCTGGCGGGGTTGTATGAAAACTTCATCGCGCATGGGTTCAAGCGGTTGGTGATTTTCAACGGGCACGGGGGGAACGATGTGCCGGGCAAGCAGGCGGTGTTCGAGGTGCGACAGCGGCACCGGCAGCGGGATGATCTGCTGCTGCTGTTTGCCACTTATTGGAACCTGGGTGCGCGGCCGCAGGAGATGGATAAGAGCCTGCATCAGGACCGGATGGGGCATGCGTGTGAATGGGAGACTTCGATGATGCTGCGGCTGGCACCGCATCTGGTGGTTGGCAATGTGAAAAAGCTGAAGCCGGTGCCATTTGGGAATGCGTTTGAGCCGGCGAGCCGGGGGTGGATCACGAAGGAGCGGACGGTGCCGGGGCACATTGGCGAACCGCAACTGGCGACGGCGGAGAAGGGGGAGGCGTTGTTCCGCATTTTCGCGGAGGATGTGGCGGCGATGCTCGAGCGGATGCTGGCGTGGGACGGCAAATCCTGGAACGGATGAGCGCGGCCGCTCCAGCGCGGGGGCGGGTGTGGACCTGGTGGGTCTGCGGGTTGCTGTTGCTGGCGACGACGATCAATTACATGGACCGGCAGACGCTGGCCAATGCGTCGCGGCGGATCACGCAGGAGTTTCACCTCAGCCAGGAGCAGTACGGGAACATCGAGCTGGCGTTTGGCTGGGCATTTGCAGTGGGGTCGTTGTTGTTCGGGTATGTGGCGGACCGGTTCAGCGTGCGGTGGTTGTATCCAACGGTGTTGCTGCTCTGGTCGGCGATGGGTTTTTTGTCGGGGCTGGTGCAGGGCTACGAGCATCTGCTGGTGTGCCGCGCGTTGCTGGGGTTGTTCGAGGCGGGGCACTGGCCGTGCGCGATCAAGACGACGTATGCGCTGCTGGCGGCGCGGGACCGGACGATGGGCAACAGCGTCCTGCAGAGCGGGGCGTCGGTGGGGGCGATCATCACACCGCTGATCATGCGGGCGCTGATGACGGATCAGCCGGGGAGCTGGCGGTTTGCGTTTCAGGCGGTGGGGCTGGTGGGGTTGGTGTGGATCGTCTTCTGGTTTGCCACGATTCGCGGTGATGACCTGGTGGGAGCGAAGGCTGAGGAAGGGGTGGTGACCGGCGGGGTGGACGGGGTGGCGGAGGAACCGTTTTGGCGGATTGTGTTCAGCCGGCGTTGTCTGGCGCTGGCGCTGGTGGTGTTTTGCATCCACACCTGCTGGCATTTGTTCCGGGTGTGGCTGCCGAAGTTCATGCAGGAGGGACGGGGGTATTCGGAGGCGGAGGCGTTGAGTTTCAACGCGTTTTTCTACATCGCCACGGATATTGGATGCATTGCGGCGGGGGCGGCGACGGTGTGGTTGAATCGACGGTGGGGGTTGACCGCGCATCGGGCGCGGGTGTGGGTGTTTGCGGGTTGCTCGGTGCTGACGACGGCGAGTGTGCTGTTGTTTTTCCTGCCGAAAGGCCCGGCGCTGCTGGCGGTGTTGCTGGTGGTGGCGGCGGGTTCGCTGGGGTTGTTTCCGTGCTATTACTCGTTTGTGCAGGAGTTGTCGGCGAAGCATGTGGGGAAGTTCATGGGGCTGTTGGGGACGTGGGTTTGGGCGAGCAGTTCGCCGGTACACAAGTATTTTGGGAAGTTGATCGACCGGACGGGGTCGTTTGATTTGGGGATGGCGGCGGCGGGGTTGGCGCCGATGGTGGGGTTGCTGTGTTTGTGGGGGTTGTGGAGCCGGCATGAGGCGGGGAAGGGGAAGCAGGTCGGCTGAGGTCATGGGGTGAGGGGGAAGAATATTTGGGTGGGATTGGATTTTCTCGGGGTAGTGAGGTACATTTCCCGGTCTCTGGTTCGGCGTGCGACTTCCATGGCAAGGAATGTTGCCGGCGAGGGTGGGCATAATTTACCTGATGGAGGCGACGATGGCTTTGCATGTCTTGAATCTGGTGGCTCCGTGGCTGGCGGTGGGCGGGCGTTTGGTGTGCTCGAAGTGCGGTTGCAAAAACCCCGGGGAGGCGCGGGTGTGCGGGGAGTGTCAGGAGAGCCTGTATGTGACGTGCAAGGCGTGTGGCACGGGGAATTTGCGGTCGCGCTCGGCCTGCGGGGGGTGCGGGTTGTTTTTTCGGAATTCGTTTGGGAAGCGGCTGAAGAAGCTGGCGACGAGCCGGCAGGCGCGGTGGATTTTCGTGGGGTTGGCGGTACTTGGGATTGCTTACTTCGGGATGCAGGTCATTCTCCGCGAGTCCCATCTGGATGGCGGCGGTTAGCGGCCGAGCGGGCTCGGGCGTGTCCGGCGGCGGCGGCGGTCGGAGCGGCTTTTCCAGTATGGAATTTGCGGCCTGCGCCGATATGAAGACCGTGCCGTTTGAGATTCTGCTGATCGATGACGATCCCGCCTTGCACGAGATAATTCGTGCGAGTCTGGATTTGCCGGATGTGCGGTTTGTGGATGCGTTCAACGGGGGTAAAGGACTTGAGCAGGCGGCGGCGGGGCGGCGGGATTTGATCGTGCTGGATGTGGGCATGCCGGGGATGGACGGGTTTGAGGTGTTGCGGCGGTTGAAGGCGGACGAGGGGCTGCGGACGATTCCGGTGGTGATGCTGACGGGGGCGGGGAACATCCAGGACAAGGTGCGGGCGTTTGAGCTGGGGGCGATTGATTTCGTGACAAAGCCGTTTGTGCCGGCGGAGCTGCAGGCGCGGATTTCGTCGGTATTGCGGACCAAGACGCTGCAGGATCAATTGATCGAGTCAAACCGGGCGCTGACGATGGCGCGGCAGGCGGCGGAGTCGGCGACGCGGGCCAAATCGCAGTTTCTGGCGACGATGAGTCACGAGTTGCGAACCCCGATGAACGGGGTGATTGCGATGACGGGTCTGCTGATGGATTCGGGTCTGACGCGGGAGCAACGGGAGTTGGTGGAGACGATTCGGGAGGGCGGGGAGACGTTGCTGGAGCAGATCAACCAGATTCTGGATTTCTCGAAGATCGAGTCGGGGCGGATGGAGCTGGAGCGGGCGCCGATGCAGTTGCGGCAGTGTGTGGAGCGGGCGATGGACCTGCTGGCGCCGAAGGCGGCGGAGAAGGGATTGAACCTGGCTTGTGAGCTGGCGGATGACGTGCCGGCGTGGGTGCTGGGGGATTTCACGCGGGTGCGGCAGGTGTTGTTGAACCTGATCGGCAACGCGATCAAGTTCACGGCGCGCGGAGATGTGGTGGTGACGGCGCGAGTGGGGCGGCAGGGGCCGGGGGATTTGCGGGAGGTGCAGTTCACGGTGCGGGACACGGGGATTGGAATTGCGCAGGAGGTGCAGGGGAAGCTGTTCGAATCGTTCAGCCAGGTGGATGCCTCGACGACGCGAAAGTACGGGGGAACGGGGCTGGGGCTGGCGATTTGCAAGAGTCTGGTGGAAATGATGGGGGGCCGGATTTGGATGGAGAGCCGGGAGGGGGAGGGAACGGCGATGCATTTTGTACTGCCTTTGACGGCGACGAAGCTGGACGAGGCGCCGCCGCCGCATGTGGCGAGTCCGGCGCTGGCCGGTCGGCGGTTGCTGATTGTCAGTGACAACGCGACGAACCGGCGGTTGATCGCGGCGTGCGCGGTGCGGTGGGGGATGCGGGTGGTGGAGGCGGGCGGGTTGGGGGATGCCTTGACCGCGGTGACGGCGCCGGAGTCACCGGATCTGGCGATTCTGGACGGGGAGATGCCGGACATGGCGGACGCACGGTTGCTGCATTTGATCCGGGCGTTTCCCGCCGGTCAGTCGCTGCCGTTGTTGGCGCTGGTGTATCCGGGCCGGAAGCTGGCGGCGCCGGAGGCGGTGCGGTGGTGGGTGGGGACTGTTAACAAACCGGTGAAGGAGACGCAGCTATCGGCGGCATTGCTGGAGGGGTTGGCGGGGGGGAAGTCTCCCGAAGCACCGCGGGAGGCCCGGGTTTCGGGCCTGGATCGTGAACTGGCGGCGAAGGTGCCGTTGCGAGTCTTGTTGGTGGATGACAACGCGATCAATCAGAAGGTGGGCGCGCGAGTGTTGCGGCAGTTGGGGTATGAGGCGCGGTTGGCGGGTGGCGGGGCGGAGGCGATCGAGTTGCTGGCGCGCGAGCCGTTTGACATGGTGTTCATGGATGTGCAGATGCCGGTGCTGGACGGGTTGGAGGCGACGCGCCGGATTCGGCATGGGGCCGGGCCGTTATCACCGGTGATCATCGCGGTGACGGCGAATGCGTTGCCGGGCGACCGGGAGAAGTGCCTGGCGGCGGGGATGAACGATTACTTGAGCAAGCCGATTCGCGCGGAGGCGGTGGAAGAGTTGTTGCGATATTGGGGACCGCTGGCGAAGGGGGCAGGGAAGGTGGGGGCGGTGCCGCCCGAGAGCGGGGGCGTGGTGCCGGAGCGAAAGGTGGAGCGAACGGCGCCGGCGCCGGAGGAGGGGGCGGTGGTGGACTTGGCGCGGTTGGAGAATCTGACCGGTGGTGATGAGCGGCAGATTCAGGAGTTGTTGGATCTCTATCTGGAGCAGACGCCGGTGACGCTGGAGAAGCTGAAGGCGGCGGTGGCGGCGGGGAACGCCGGGGAGATTCAGCGGTTGGCGCACAATTCAGTGGGAGCGAGTGCGTCGTGCGGGATTGTGCGGATGGTGCCGGTGATGAGGTTGATTGAGAATTGCGGTCAGACCGGGCGCCTGGAAGAGGCGGGAGCGATGTTGAAGCAGGCGTCGGCAGAGTTTGGCCGGGTGCAGGAGTTCGTACGTGCGCGGGTGTCGGCGCAGGGAGTTGGCTGAGGGAAATTTTGCCGGCGGTTTGGGGCTTGTGCTCGCAGGGGAGGCGGGCGGACGGCGGTGCGTACTGATCGCTGCGGCGCGGGTTCTCGAACCGTTGCGGGGTCGTCTTCTTTATTTGTCGCGGGAAACGCTGAAAGCCTTTGACCGGGGCGGCGTCGGAGGCTACACCAATCCGTCGCTCGAACGGATTGTTTCTTGCTGATGAACATTACGCCGCTGATCCTCGCCGCCGGTTCCAACCAGGTGGAAATCCTGTATATCTGGGGGCAGGCCACCTTGGAGGGGAAGGCGATCATTGTGTTGCTGGTAATCTTCTCGGTGTTCGCGTGGACGGTGATGGCGGTGAAGGGGATGCAGATGCGCCGGGCATCGGAATACAATGAGTATTTCAGCAGCGAGTTTCGCACGCAGAAGCATGTGCTGGGTATTTTTGACCGGCGGGTGCGGGTGGAGGGTTGCCCGTTGTTTGCGGTGTATCAGGAGGGTTGTGTCGAGCTGGACCGGCGGCTGAAGAATTCATCGGGTGAGGGGCGCAAGAAGACCATTTCGTTCAAGTCAGTCGAGCATATCAAGCGGACGTTGGAACGGGCGGTGGCGCAGGAGGCGTTGCGGTTGGAGTCGGGATTGATCCTGCTGGCGATTGCGGTGAGTGGCGCGCCGTTTCTCGGGTTGCTCGGCACGGTGTGGGGCGTGATGAGCGCGTTCAGTTACGTGGCGATGCAGGGGAAGGCGGATCTGGCGACGATGGCGCCGGGGGTGGCGGCGGCGTTGATTACGACGGTGGCGGGGTTGCTGGTGGCGATTCCGTCGATGTTTGGGTACAACTGGCTGGTCCACCATTTGCGGGTCTTGACGGTGGAGTTGGACAATTTTGCACAGGAGCTGATGTCGAAGATCGAGACCGAGTATCTCACCGACGAAGATGCGCGTTGAAGATTTCAAGTTACAGCGCCCGCGTTTTGGCATTCCCGGCCGGTTGGTGTGCGCGGAGTGCGGCGGGCGGAATGCGGACGACGCTCGGGTGTGCCGGCAGTGCGGGGAGCCGTTGTATGTTGATTGCCGGAATTGCGGGGCGACCAATTTGCGCTACCGCCCGGTGTGTCGCGCCTGCGGGCACCACTTGCGAAATACGTTGTATCGCCGGGTGAAGCGGTGGGTGGTGGACCGGCACGGACGTTTGCTGCTGAAAGTTTTCCTGGTGCTGTTGGTTTCCTATGTCTCGTCCCGCGTGATCATCATACTGGCGCAGATGGGCGGTGGCGGGCGGTCCGATGAAGCGGATAGTCTGGAAGCGGTGGCAGAGCCCGGCATGGCGCCTTCCGCGCCCCAGGCAGACCCGGAGCCGATCCTGGTGCTGCCGGGACCAGGCAAGAAAAAGTAACGATCAAGATGCGCAGGTTTTCCCAACGAAACTCGCTGGTCACCCTGAGTGACATCAACATCACGCCGCTGCTGGATCTGGCGTTTGTGTTGCTGATCATTTTTGTCATCACGACGCCGTTGCTCGAACAGGGGATGAATCTCAAGCTGCCCACCGGCGGGGCGGCGGACAAGACGTTGAACAAGACGGACATCCGGACGGTGGAAGTGGGGGCGCGCGGCAGCTATCTGCTGGATGGACGTGCGGTCACCCTCGATCGGCTGGAGTCGGAATTGGTCCGGGCGCATCGGGCGAACCCGGAGACGGTGGTGTTCATTCGGGTGGACGAGAATGGTTTTAACAAGGATACGTATGCGGTGATCGACCGTTGCCAGCGCAATGGAATTACGCGATTCTCGCTGCGAACAAAGCCTCCGCGGTGAGTCCGGATTGGTTGCGAACGAATGATGAATGCGGTGCAAAAGAAATGTCTGCTGGCGTCCGCCGGGATGCATGGGCTGCTTTTGTGCGCCGTGGTTTTCGGGGCGGCCTTTCGCTCCGCCGACAAGCTGGAGAAAATCCGTCCCGCGGAATTCATCGCAGCGGCGGATATTGAGCGGGCGTTGCGCAGTCGCCCGGGTTTGACGCCGACTCCGCCACCGCCGCCCGCGACGGTCCCGAAGACTGCGGTGGAACCGGTGCCGCCCGCGCCGCGAATCCAGGTGACGGTGCCGCCGGCACCAAAGCCCGTCCAACCGCCCGTCGTCGAGCCCCCGCCGAAGCCCGCACCCACTGTGCCAGAGGTCAGGAAGCCTGCGCCGATCAAGGTGGAGATCAAGGAAGTCCTGCGTCCAGTGAAGGGGCCGGACTCGATCCCGGTCAACCTCACGCCGGTCAAGCCGGGGGCGCCAAAATCGACGGTCAAGGTCGCGCTGGAAGATATCAAGGTGCGGGGTGGCGAGAAGGCCCGCGAAGCGGCATCCAACAAGGTGAAAGTGGGCGATTTGGCGCGGGCTCAGCGGCAAGAGGCGGTGGGGCGGGTGAGCGACGCGCTGGCCAATTTGCAGAAATCGCTTGTGCATGCCGTCCCGACGGACTCGGGCGACAGCGGGAACGAAGAGGCGGCGGTGGATTACGGTTTGCTCGTGGTGGCACTGTATCAAAACGCGTGGGTGGTGCCGCAGGCGGTGGCGGATTCCGGGATTGTGGCGCAGGCATCGGTGACCATCGGCCGCGACGGGCGGGTGATCGAGGCGCGATTGGTGAAATCGTCAGGACGCGCGGCGTTGGACAAGTCGATCGAAGGCGCGTTGCGCGGAGTAAAATTTGTGGCTCCGTTTCCGGCGGGAGACAAGGAACGGGAGCGGAAGTTCATCATTGATTTCAATCTTAAAGCGAAAAGGCTGCTGGGATGATTCCAAGTTCGTGGTTGCGCCGGTGGGCAGTGGTCGGTGTTTTTGTTGCGGGGGTGGCGTCGTGGGCAGCGCGGGGGGCGGAGTCCTCCACGGGCCCGGTTCGATTGCGGGTGGATGGGTATCAACGCGTGACGCCGCTGGCGCTTGTGGGGTTCCCAGCCGAGGCGGCAGCGGTGTTGAAATTTGATTTGGAGCTGGCCGGGTTCAAGATCACTGAACCGGAAACAGCGCTTTATGTGTTGAAGGGGGCGGTTAATGAGGGGCGACTGGAGGGGCGGCTCAGCAGCCGCGGCCAGTCGGCGGTGCTGGCCAAGGCGTATGTCGGGGTCAATCTGCGCGGGCAAGCGCACGCACTGTCGGATGATGTGGTGCTGGCGCTGACCGGGCAGAAGGGCATTGCCCAGACGCGAATAGCTTACAAGGCGGAGTTGGGCCGGACCAGCGAGGTTTATATTGCGGATTACGACGGGCACAACGCTGTGCAGGTCACGCACGACAATAATTTGATAGCTGCGCCCACCTGGGCTCCGGGGCGGATGCTGCTCTATTATACCTCCTACAAGCTCGACAACCCCGACATCTATTATCACGACTTGGGAACCGGTAAGCGCGCGGTGGTGGCAAGCTATTCCGGGTTGAATGGCAGTCCGGCGGTCTCCGCCACGGGAAAACTGGCCATGGTTTTGAGCAAGGACGGCAGCCCGGACATATATGTTTCGGAGTTGAACGGCGCCAGCGTGGTGCAGTTGACGTTCACGCCGGAGGCGGAATCCTCGCCGTGTTGGTCGCCCGATGGAAAGTGGATCTGTTATGCGACGAAGGTCAACGAGCGGCGGTCGTTGATGAAGATTCCGGTGACGGGCGGCAAGGCCCAGCGCATCGCGATCGACGGTGCCATCAACCCGACGGAACCGGACTGGTCGCCGGATGGGAAAAACATCGTGTTCACATGTCAGCGGGCGGAGTTTGAGTTGTGCATCGTGCCGGCGGAGGGCGGGATTGCGACGACGCTGGTGGCCGGCGAAGACCCCTCGTGGGCGCCCAATTCCCGCAATGTAATCTTCACGCGGCGACGCAATGGGCGCCGTTTTCTGTCTGTGCTTGACGTGGGTACCAAACACGTCAAGGATGTCGCGCAACTTTCGGGAAACTGTTCCCAGCCGAGTTGGGCCAAATAGCAAAATCCCGGTAAAATCCCTCTGATAAATGAAACGTTTTGATCTGATGAAGATTCTGATGCTGGCAGTTGTGTTGACCGTGGCGACCACCGGTTGCCGCAGCCGGACCAAGAGCCTGACTCCAATTCCGGGAAGCGGTTCCGGCATGAGCGGGCGGACCGGCACGGGAATCGTCGATGATGCCGGACCGAAGAACACCTACACTCCGGGAACCGGGACCTATACTCCGCCGACGACCACAACGATTCGTCCGCCGTCGCCGCCTCAGCCGCCCTACACCGGCGTGGATACTGGTACCAAGTTCCCGCCGCCGCCGCATTCCACCGGAACGGATTTGCCGCCGGGTTCGACAACGAAATTCCCGGGCACCGGGACGGACACCACCGGGCGCACCGGAACGGGCATTTCCGCGGCCAATCGCGGCGAGTTCGACGGGATGGTGAAGGACGCTGAACTTTTCAAGAACAACACCGTCCATTTCGATTTCGACAGCTCGGTGATTCGCGACAAGGAACGGGGCAAGATCGAGGCGGTGGCGGCGTTTCTAAAGACTGCGCCAGCCAACAAGCTGTTGG
>CAZUUP010000140.1:6247-11182 GCA_964623105.1 uncultured Akkermansia sp. | reverse complement strand
ATGAGTGCTGGTCAGTGTTAGTTAGTGGTTTTCTCCGTTGGCCCTGGTTTCAACTGCGGCTTTTAGGTTCAAGCCGTCACCCCGGATTCCGAAACAAAAACGGTTGAAAGCGCCATCCCCTCTTGAGGAGCGGAGGGTTCGCGTCGCAGGAGGTAGTGCCGGACTCGTGCGTCCGGATTTCGCTGGCCGGTCCCGCTCCGGCAGCCTGAACAGATTGGGTGAGGAGTGTCTCGGCCCGACGTAGCCGTCGAGGTGCGAAAGAGTGGGTTTCCCGCCTGGCAGGTGAGGCGTCTTCGACTGTTGATCGCCGCGGCGAGGCATGCCCACGTTCTGTGAACGCTGCGCCCGGGTCAGGGGAGCGAAGTTCGTTTTGGAGTTCGGCTGTTGGCGAGGCGGGTGCCGGCGTTTCAGGCCGATTGCCTGCTGGCGAAGCGCGTTTCGATCGAGCCGGAGCCGGGGGCGAGTCCAGTTAGCGGCCGATGGGGTTGCTGACGCCGACACCGCCGAAGCCGGCGTTGACGGCGCGACCGCCTTCGTTGGCGGCCACGGTGCGGACGAAGGTGTCGGCGATGCTCCGCGCGTAGCGTTCGAGGGTGCCGAAGGTGCGGGTGGGAACATAGACGATGTCCCGCGCCTCGAGGCGCACGTCCGGGGCCTTGCCGCTGACGATGGCGTGGAAATCGACGACGGCGATGCGCGGGTTGGCGAGGGAGCCGCGCACGATGGCGACTTGCGAGAGTTGCGCCTCGGGCGTGGTGCCGAGGGCCTTGGCGAGCGCGGTCGCGACGGTCATGTCGTCGGAGAAGCCGACGGGGCGCGGGGCGTTGACGGCGCCGAGGACGAAGACTTCGTGGGCGAGGGACGAGGGGAGATAGATGAAGTCGTCGGGTTCGAGGTAGATGTTCTGGGTGGTGTCGCCGGCGCGGAGGAGTTTCTGAAAATTAACCGGGAGCATTTCGCCGCGGCGGATGATGAAGCTGTGGTTGAGGTCGGCCAGTTCCTCGGTGGTGCCGTTGAAGCGCGAGGTAAAGAGGCCGCCGGCGCGCGCGATGGCTTCGATGATGGTCATCGGTCCGGCGAGCGGGTAGATGCCGGATTTGTTGAGGCGGCCGAGGACCCAGACCCGTTTGCTTTCGACGCTGACCAGGGAAAGGGACAGTTGCGGCCGCGTGTAAAATGTCGCGAGTTCCTTCTCCATTCGCGCGGTGGCTTCGGCGAGGGTCAGTCCCCAGACATCGATGCCGGGAAGGAGGTCGAAGTAGAGCCTGCCGTCGGGGCAGATGAAGGTCTTGGCGCGCGTGCCGCTACGGCCCAGCACCTCGAGTTCGAGCTTGTCGCCGGGGCCGAGGCGGAAGGGTTCGGGCGATGGTTCGAGCCACTCGGGTTTTATTTTCGCGGCGCTGACTGTGGTGAACGATTCGAGCGCGGCCGGGGCGGGCGGCGTGGTCGCGTGGGCGGCGGGATCGAAGGTGGGGCCGGTGGTCTGGCATCCGGTGAATTGCACGAGGACGAGGGCGGCGAGCGCGGAGAGGGTGAGACGATGGAGTTTCATAAACAAAGCGGGCGCGGAGATGGATGCGAGGCGGTTATTTCAACAGCGGGACGAAGGGTTGCTTGATGAGCGGGCCGATGCTGCCGCCGGTCCAGACGGTCACCATCGTCTGGATGAAGGCGTTGGCGGCCAGGTCGGCGAGTTCCTCGACGCGGGTCCAGGGATGGTCGGCGACATAGACGATGTCGCGCGGTTCGAGGCGAAAGTCCGGGGTCTTGGCGGCGAGAATGTCGGCGGCATTCACGACGAAGCGCTGCGGTTTCTCGAGACCACCGCGCACGACGAGGATGCGCTGACGGTAGGCGCGGTTGGTGAAACCGCCGCCCAGCGTGATCGCGCCCAGCACGGTCGCATCGACGTTCAACCCCTGGGCGCCCGGCGACTTGAGCGCGCCGAGGACGTAAATCTCGTTCGCGATGGCGGAGGGGAAGTAGAGATAGTCGTCGGGTTCGAGGAGGAAATTTTGGGTGAGATCGCCGCGGCGGAAGAGTTTGTCGAGGTCCACCGGCACGCGCTGCCGGTTGCGGATGAGAAAGCTGCGGGGAAGGTCGGCGAGTTCGACCGTGTTGAGCTGGAACAAGCCGGTCTCGAGTCCGCCCGCCTGGGCGACGGCCTCGAGAATGGTGAGGGGACGATCGAGCGTGAAGGCGCCCTTGTTCACGACCTTGCCGAGGACGAAGAACTTTTTGCTGCGAAACTCGCCGGGCGTGACGATGACGTGGGGATCGCGGTAATGGCGGGCCAGCTCGGCGGTCACGGCCGCGCGCAATTCGTCGAGGGTGAGCCGGCCGGCCTGGATGCCCTGGGCCTGGAGGTAGCTCACGCGGCCGTCGGGTCCGATGAGCACGCCCAGGCGCGAGAGTTCCGGCCGGCCGTAGAACACGAAGTTGACGACATCATTCGGCCCGAGGGTGAGGCGCGACTGCCAGGCGGCCTTGGTGCGGGCGTTGGCGCCGGCGAAGACCAGCGGGGCTTCGGGCGCGGCGGGTGTTTCCGGCGCTGCTGCTGCATTGCAAACCGCGGGCAGCAGGGCGAGGAACGTCGCGAGGAGTCGGAGGAAATGGCGCAGGAGTTTCATGGGTGACGGAAAAGTTTCGTCTCGCGATTGAGGGCGGCACCGATGAATCGGCAGCCGGCGTGGCGCAGTGTTTGCAGGCGTTCCGCGGTCGCGCGGCCGCGGGCGCTGCCGGCACCCGCGATCCAGAGAAGCTGCGGGAGGCCCTCGGCAAACAGCACGGTGTCGGGATGATCGGCGGCGGAGATTTCCACGAGGACCACGGTGGCTGAACGGTCGAGCCAGAGGGCGAGGGCTGACTGCCATTGGGCGCGGTGCGCGGCGCTCCAGTGCCAGTCGCCGGGCGCGACGAGCCAGCAGGGCCGGCCGGCGGAGAGATCGACGGTTTCGGGGCGGGCCAGCGCTTCCGCCAGCGGCTGGCTGTGGGCGTTGGCGGGCGGATGATTCGTGAGGATCACGACGGTCTCCTCGCGCTGGCTGGCCGCGCGGCCGAGGAGATCGATCCACGTTGAACAACCCTGCCCGCCGGATTCCGCGACGAAGCCGAGCACCACCTGTCCGGCGGGGTTTTCGTGCAGGGTGGCGCGCAGCGCGAGCCAGGTGCGGTAGGCCCAGCCGGAGCGGGCGGCGGCATCGAGACGCGCAAGCTCGGGCAGGCCCGCGAGGAGCGGCAAGCCGGAGACGCGCTGCAAGTCGGCGGCGGTTTTGATCCGGTCGTCGAGCGATTCGACGAGACAGAGCAGCCCGGCGGAAAGCAACGCGCCGAGGGCGCCGCCAGCGAGCGCGAGCAGCAGCAGTTTCTTGTGGCGGCTGAGGACTTCGACTTCCGCGAGGCGCGCCTCGTAGAAGCCGTAGTATCCGGGGGCGGCGTCCTCGAAGAGCTGGGCTTCGCGCTGGCGGCTGGCGAGCAGGGAGCGGGCGCCTTCGACCGCCTGCAGGCGCGCCTGCAGGCGGGCGAGCTGGAGGCTTTTTTCCGGCAGACGGCGCAGCTTGTCCTCGACGCCGGCACGGACGGCCTTGAGTTTTTCGATCTGTGCGGCGGCGACTTGCTTCTGGGATTTGAGGTGGAGCAGCTCGGCGTAAAAGTTGGCGGCCAGGCCGCTCTCGCCCTGACGCGGCGGCTCGGGGGGACGGGTGTCCGCCTGCTTCAGGCGCTCTTCGAGATCACTCAGCGAGGCGCGCTGTTCGTGAACGAGCGGGTTGGCGTCGGTGTATTGCTGGCGCAACTCGGCGAGCTTCTCGCGCGCGATCTGCACGCGTTCCTTGAGCGGGTTGTTGGCCTTCAACTCCCGCTCGAGCGCCGCGATGCTGAGGTCGAGGGTCTCGTGCTCGATGCGCGTGGATTCGAACCGCAGGTCGAGGTCGCCGAGGGTGCGGAGGTAGGCGTCGGCTTCCTTGTCGGGATTGATGAGTCCGGCGCGTTGCGAGAATTCGAGCTGCTCGCGGTTGAGCGCGCGGAGTTCGTCGTCGGCCTTGGCGAGCTGGCGCTGGAGCAGCCGGTTCATCTCGGCCGCCTCCTGCGTTTGCATCTCGCGGGTGAGGCGCACCACTTCGTTTCCAAACGCGTTCAAGACGCGTACGGCGGTCTGCGGGCTGCGGGTCGAAACGAAGGCGAGCGTGATCAAATCGGTGTTGCGCTCGGGGGTGAGCGTGAGTCCGGTGAAGAGCGTCGCGGGCGGAAGCTCGGTCTGAGTGGCGACGCGTTGGAGGATGGCGGGCGACTTCATCAAGGCGACGAGGGTGGGAACCGAAAGCTGGCGCGGCTTGAACGGCTCGCCGACTTCGGAGGTGCGGAAGGTGGGCGCGAGTTCCTGGCGCATGAGCTGGGCGCTGGCCCGGTAGGCCGCGGCGAACTTCAGATAGCCGGGAACCAGCGCCACCGCCGCCAGCGCGATTGCGGTGACCACAATCCACGGCCAGCGACGGAGCAGCACGGCGACCAGCCGCCACGGATCGAAGTTGAGCGCCAGACCTCGCGCCGGCGGCTCCGCGGGCGATCCCGGAACGGGCGCGCCCGGCGCGGACGACGGCGTCGCCGGGAAAAACTCCGGGGGATTGGATGGTGGTGCGTTCATCGTTGAAAATGGCCGCCCGTCCGTTTCCCGCCAGAAAGCGCTGCCCGCTGGTCCGCAACACGGTCGCCACCCGGATGCAACCCGAAGTCCAAGCAGGAACGATGGAGTTGGGCCACCTGGAGCGCGGCGTTCACGCCGCAGAAGCCCCCGGCCTTCCGGTGGTTCTCGGGAATTTCCCAGTCCATCACGTTCGACGCCGTTCGGTGAGTCGGAACGGCGGTGCCTGAAAGTTCTCGGACTCCATGCAAGCTCCACGTCTCTGCGGCCTGAAGGCCGCGCGCCGATTGCATGGT
>CAZUUP010000140.1:0-6147 GCA_964623105.1 uncultured Akkermansia sp. | reverse complement strand
TTTTGGGCGATGGCGGGCCGGATGATCGGGCAATGTCGCGAATTGTTCGTCACAGCAGCCGTGGGAATGCTGCTTTCGTGCCAAAGCCGGACGGGCGCGGATGCAATGCAACCGACGGGACGGACGCGCGCCGGTGGCTGCGTGGTGCGCGTTAGATTCCGGCGCGGCTTTCCGAGTGCCCCCACGGCATCGCACCGGATTGGGACGGCTGGCGCAGATGCGGTGGCATGGGCTGTTGGCCGGCTTTGCGGTACACCTTGAGCACGCCGCGGGCGTGACTTTGCCAGTCGAAACGCCGGGCGTTGGCCAGTCCCGCCTCGATCAGCCGCGGGCGGAGGCCGCCGCCCGCCGCCAGGGCCGTCAATCCCGCCGCGATGTCCTCGACGTTTTCCGGGTCGAGGGTCACCGCGGCGTCGCCGAGCACCTCGGCCAGCGCGCCGCGGGTCGAACTGAGCACGGGGCATCCGCAGGCCATGGCCTCGACCGGCGGCAGACCGAAGCCCTCGAAGAGCGACGGGTAAACCAACGCCCCGGCCGCGCGGTAGAGCGCGGGCACCGAGTCGTCCGGCACGAAACCGAGGAAGCGGATGTCGCGGGCGTACGGGGACTGCGCGGCGGCGGTCCGGATCGCGCCCGCGCCGTGCCAGTCGCTGCCGCCCAGCGCGAGCAGCCAGTTGGATCGCGTGGCCGTCTTGAAGCGGGTGAAGGCCTCGATGAGGCGCACGTGATTCTTTGCGGGATGTTCGAGGCGGGACAGGTAGAGAAAGTAAGGGGCGTCGAGCCGCCACTGCGCGGAGACTTCCTGACGGGCTGATTGCGAATCGCCCGGACGGAAACGCGAGTGGTCGATGCCGTTGGGGATGATGTTCTGCCGCTCCTGCGGGATGCCGAAGAACCGTTCAATGTCGCGGGCCGTGTGCGAGCTGATGGCGATCAGTTCGTGCTGGCGGCGGGCGAGTTGTTTGACCGCGACGCGGCCGTAGAGCATGCGGGCGGGGTCATACTTGGCGCGGACATGAAACTGCGCGAGGTCGTGGATGGTCGCGACGCGGGCGCAGGGGGTGCGGGCGACCATGCGGCGATAACTCGGCACGTGCAGCACGTCGATCTGGCGTTCGCGCAGCAGCGCCGGCATGCGGGCGTGGTGCCAGAAGATGTTGCGCACCGCGGAGCGGAATGGTTCGGGCACGGCCACCAGCTCGGCGCGGGCGGACGCGAAGGCGAACAGGGGAAGATCCTCGGCGAGCACGAACAAGACGAGGCGATGGTCGCCTTCGATTTCGAGCAACGCCCGCGTGAGCGCGAGGACATGCTGGCCGACGCCCGAGCGTCCGCGCTGGATGACGGAGGTGGAGATCGCGATGCGCATGGGTCAGCTCAGGAGGTGTTTTTCCATCTGCAGGAGGCGGAGGGTCTCGCGCACGGACGGCTGCGGGTCGGTGAACTTTAGGCGGACCCCGCGCAGTCGCGCCTCTTTGCGTACCCGGACCATCAGCCGGACGCCGGTGCTGTCGATGAAGCGTACGGCGGCGAGGTTGACATTCATCTCGAAGTCCCGTCCGCGCGAGTAATCCAGCTGGGTGCGCGTCAGCTCCCACACATGGTAGGCGTTGGCGGCGGTGATTTCCCCCTGCCAGGCCAGCGGTTCGTCCTGTCCGTCGAGGTCCAGTGTGGCGACGACATTCTGCTCGGCGAGGCGCTCGTTGATCAGCTCGCGCGCCGAGACGCGGTCGGCGGCGATGGCGAACAGTTCGGTGACCCGCGTCAAGGCGAGCGCCTGCGCCACCACCGGGGACGGAGCGACCAGCACCAGCAGACGCTGGTTGGCGGCGTATTCCCGGCGCAGGCGCAGGAGCAACCCGAGGCCGGTGCTGTCGATGCTTCTCACCCGGGAAAGATCCACGATCAGGTGTGGGCCGCGTTCGGCGAGGTGCATCGCGATTCGGGCCTCCCGCGCCACGGTGGTGACGTCGAGGCATTCGCCGAACCGCAGGAGATTGCAGAGCACGCCGGGGGTGGCTTCGGCGGCGGTCCGCAGGCCCCGGACCTTGTCCTGTCGCGAGTGGAGGTGCCAGAGTTGGGCCAGAATCGCGCGCCCGAAAACGTGCAGGTCGGTGACGTAGCGGCGGAACAGCCGGCGCGGTTCCTGGAGTACGCGGAAGACCCATTCGAGACCGCTGCGCTGCATCCAGCGGGGCGCGCGTTGCATCGTGCCCGCCAGAAAATCAATCGTGGCGCCGACGCCGATCGCGACCGGGACGCCGGCCTGGCGGAAGTTCATGCTGATCCATTTCTCCTGTTTCGGGCAGCCGAAGGCCACCAGCAGGAGGTCCGGACGCGCCGCCTTGATTTCATTGATGATTCCCTCGTGGTCCATCTCGATCAGCGGTTTGAACGGGGGCGAGCTGGCGCCGACAATTTGCAGGCCCGGATGGATCGCCCGGACATTCGCAGTCGCGTGGGCCAGGCTTTCCGTGGTGCCGCCCAGAAAAAACACACGCCAGCCTTTTCGTTCGGCCTCGGAGAGCAGCAGCGGGACGAGGTCGGAACCGGCCACCCGTTCGGGAAGCGGATTGCCCAGCAGGCGCGAGGCCCAGACGAGCGGCATGCCGTCGCAGAGCACGAGGCTCGCGTCGGCAAGGATGCGCCGCAATTCGACATCGCCGAGCGCCTGCACCGCGAAATCCACATTCGCGGTGGCGATGTAGTGCGGCCGGCCGGCCGCGATCATCTCGGCGACGATGCGCAGCGCACGGTCCGCCGTGACGCGGTCGAACGGCACGCCCAGCATCGCGACCGGTGTCGGAACATCGGGGGCGAGGGGCGCGGGAGGAATCGCCGGCATTTGGGATGGGAAGCCGGTTGGCTCGATGTCCGGCGCAGGGGGCATGGGGGAGGTGGTGTTGGCATTCATGGTCGTGAGAAATCGTGGGAACCCAGCCATTGCCGCCAGGGCGAGGTCGTGAGGGTGAACTCGGTCTGGCCGTCGCGGCGCAGGCGCACGATGGCGCGCCAGCCGCCGCGAGGTTCCAGATAACCGCCGCGCCAGAGGCACGCGCCGCCGGCGAGGAGCGAAATTTCACCGGCGTCTCCCCGCGGGGCGAGCCGCAGGCAGATCGACTCGCGGCTGGCGAACTGGCGGAAGCGTTTCGAGCAGGAGCCGACGGAGACGCTGATTTCGGGCAGGAGATCGCCGGTCTCGTTGTACACGAGCACGCGCGAGGCATCCGCGACGACGACGGCGACAATGAAGCTGGTGGCGACGAGCGCGACGGCGAGCAGCGGCCACCACACACGGCGGCGACGCCACCATTCAGGCGGAGAAGTGGTTGGCATAAAAATCGTTGAGCTGCCGGCCGAGGCGCGGCCAGGCGAGCTGGTCCTGCACGGTGCGCAGGCCGGTTTGTTCGAGGTGGGAACGGAGCGCGGCGTTGCCGAGGGCGCGGGCGGTTTCGTGAACGAAGGATTCGGCACTGTCGGCGAGGAGGAGGTCGTGACCGTGCCGCAGCGAAAGTCCCTGCGCGCCGATCGTGGTCGAAACCACCGGCGTCCCCATGGCCATGCTCTCGGGGATTTTCAGCCGCGTGCCGCCGCCGATGCGGAGCGGGACGATCTGCAGCCACGCCGCGCGATAGTGCGGACGCACGTCCGGCACGCTTCCGGTCACCGTCACGCCGCGAAGGCGCGAATACTCCCGCACTTCCGCCACGGGCGATTTGCCGACAACGAGCACGCGCAGCCCCGGCACGCGCCGGCGCAGCGGCTCGTGCATTTCAGAGAAAAACCAGCGGAGGGCGTCGATGTTCGGCGAGTAATCCATCGCGCCGCAGAACAGCACCGTCGGCTCCGCCGCGCGTGGTGCGGGCGACGCGTCTGGCGTGAAGTACTCGAGGTCCACGCCGTTGGTGATGATGCGCACCGGCACCGCATGGCTGATGCGCTGGCGGATGAACGCTTCGTCGTCCGGCCCGCACACCACCTCTGCCGCGGCGCGCCGGGCGACACGACGTTCGAAACGGCGGAGCTTGGCGAGATTCTCCCAGTCGAGCAGCGACTGCCGGACACCGCCCCCGAGGGCCGCGCGCTGGGCGAGTTGAAATTGCAAATCCACCCGGCTCCGGTCCACCGCCAGCGGCAGATGTCCGAGGCCGTTGAAAAAATACTGCGCCATCACGATGTCGCAGACATGCGCGAGGTCGTAGCGCCGGCCCGCGGCGAACCGTTGGATGGCCGCGGCAATCTGCGGGAGCCGCCAGTGCCGGACCGTGGTGGGCAACGGATGCAGCAACCGGTCGGGAAACAGGCGCGGCCACGCGGGATGCGTGAACGGCAGAAATTCGACGCGGCGGCAGAACGCGGCGAACACCGGCTGCTGCTCCATGCCCTCGCCGTTTTCGCAGAGGGCGAGCAGATCCACCTCATGCTCGTGCGCGAGCGAGCGCAGCAGATGGAAGGCGCGGTGATACGTGCCGCGGTCGAGCGGGAACGGAACGTAGGGAAAGACGGCGAGGATGCGCATGGTCAGTTGAAGCGGTGCCAGAGATTCTCGAAGGCGGAGACCAGCCCGTTGAAATCGGCGGCGCGCGTGCGGAGTTCCTGCTGCACGCGGCGGAGCAGGACGGGCGAGGTGGCGGCGGCGCGTTCCCAGAGCAGGAGCGGAAGCGCGTGGAGCAGGCGTTCGCGCGGATGCCGCGGGCAGGCGAGGCCGGCGACGCCGAACGCGCGGACGTTGATGGCGCGATTGCGAGTCGGGGATTGCTCCGGGCACTTGTCCGCCGGACTCAGGGCGTATTCGCGGGTACTGGCGAAGTCGGTGCCGAGTCGAAGATTCTCCAGCCAGAGCCAGAGCTGCTGCGCGGTCGCGCTGATGCGCTCATGCTCCAGCGCGAGTTCGTCACGGCGCGCGTCCGCGCGGGTGGGATGCAGTTTGAAGGCGACTCCGGCGGCATGATCGTGGCAGATCGCTGCGAGCATTTCCGGCGCGAGGTCGAACACTCCGCGCTGGAGCCGCGCCCGTCGCTCGCGGCAGCTCCAGTGGTATTGCCGGTGAACCGTGAGCACCACGTCGCCGAACGCGAGTTGCGCCTTGGCCAGATTGCGACCGACAAAATCCGCGTCGTCGGGACGGAAGTTTTTCCCGCGCAGGCGCGCGGCCGAGAAGAGCAGGCCGGCGCAGCGATTCATCAGCAGGCGGGTCGCGTCATGCCACGGGATCGCCTCGGGGAGACGGAGATGATCGCAGCCGGCCAGCAGCGAATCCGCCGCGACGAGCGCGCGATGCCCGAGCAGCAGGTCGTAGTAGAACATCGAGGGCGGCGCCGCCCGCAGCGCCGCGGGAGTCAGCAGCGCAAACTCGACGTCGATCCCCATCTCCGCCGAGAGCCGGCGGCCGAGCGCGTGGAGCGCGGCGTTGTGCCGTTGTCGCGCCAGCCAGAGCGGGCCGCGGACGAACACATAAAACTCAAGATCGTTGTACGGCTGCTCCCCTTCCGGGGTTTCGAGAACGCCGCCTTCGCCGCGCCCGTAGCCGCCGCCGAGGAGCAGTCCGGCAAGCCCGCGCGCCGGGAACAACGCCGCGACCCGCCTGCGCACTTCCGCGCAGCGAGCGGCCAGCAGTGCTTCAAGACCGACGCCGCCATCGACAGTGAAACGGGAAGGGTTGTGCGCGGGTGGCATTGCATCCGCAATGCGCTCTTGCGTTGCAAGAAAACGAATCTCCGGCGCGCGGGCTGTGATTTCAGCCCGGCTGCTCCGGCCTTCGCCCGACGTGGACGTTCTGTTTTCCATGCTGGCGGGGGTAATGCGGGTTTCGTGCCAGCGGAAGTTGCAATGACGCTGCAATGCGAGGCGTGCAACGAACGGCGGAGGAAGACGCGGTGGTGCAACGCACCCGCAGGGCCGAATGCCTTCTGCCGCGCGGCTGGCCCCGGAGCGCGGCGTTCACGCCGCTTCACCGTCCGCAGCGTCAGCGAGCGCCCAGGTCAGTCCCATCACTCCCGCCGCCTGCCATGCTCCTGCGGCATGAATGCCGCGCGCCGGCGTGCCGCGCGCCGGACCCGGCCGCGAAGTTCAATTGCGGGCAACGGATTCAGACCAGGGCGGGCGCGGGGCGTGGTTGGGCGGGAAGGCTGGCGAGGAGGTAGCGTT
>CAZUUP010000139.1:3083-11215 GCA_964623105.1 uncultured Akkermansia sp. | reverse complement strand
GGACAGGAACGCACGACGCGGGTCTATGACGTGAGCGGCGTGATGGTTAAGTAAGGTCGTGTCGCGGGGCGCCAGCCACGGTACCGTGTGAGCGTAGCTTTGGAGTGCGGGGACTTGTCACCGCTTTCGCAAGGCGACTTGTCGCCGTCGAACTGCGGGAGGTGTGGGCGAGGAATGGGGCGCTCACGGCTCGCGCCAGCGGTGGCGCGCCCGTGTTGCCGGAGCCGCGCGAAAGTTCGACGGCGACAAGTCGCCTGCGCAAAAGCGGTGACAAGTCACCGCACTCCAAAACGGTCGCTCTGCGACGACACGGAAACGGCGCTACGCGATTCGCATAAAGAGCAGGCGCTCTGCCACGGCCCTCCAAATTCCGCTCGCCAGCCCAGCTTGCTCTCCGCAACCTCGCGGCATCATGAAACATCTCCTCGCCCTCTTTGCGTCTCTTTGCGTTTTTTGCGGCCAATCCCGTGCGGCCGACCCCCCGCCCGTCCGCGTGCTCGTCTGGGACGAGCAGCAACCGCAACAGAAACAGGCTTACGACGGGGGCTTTCTGGGCGAAGCCATCGCGGCGCACCTCTCCAAACAGCCCGGCTTCAAGGTCGTCTCCGCCAATTTCGCCATGTCGGACCAGGGCCTGTCGGACGATGCATTGGACGCCGCGCAGGTGATCATCTGGTGGGGCCATGTAAAACACGCGCTGGTCGAGAAGCCGCGTGTCGAGGCCGTCGTGCAACGCGTGCGGGATGGCCGGCTGGCGCTCATCGCCCTGCACTCGGCGCACTGGGCGCGGCCCTTCGTGCGTCTCATGCAGGAACGGGCCAAGGACGATGCGTTGGCGCAAATCCCGGCAGCCGGGCGCGCCACGGCGAAGTTCGAATACTTCAACGACAATCCGCTCGGCAAACTGCCCCGGCGCGACGCACCGCTCACCCCGGCCCTGCAGGAGGAGAACGGTGTCTGGAAGCTCACCCTGCCCGGCTGCATCTTCCCCTCCTACCGCAACGACGGCGCGCCCAGCCATGTGAAGACCCTGCTGGCCGACCACCCGATCGCCGCGGGCCTGCCCGCCACCTGGGACATCCCGCGCACGGAGATGTATGCGGAGCCCTTCCACGTGCCCGCGCCGGACGCAGTCGTGTTCGAGGAACGCTGGGACAAAGGCGAGCACTTTCGCAGCGGCTCGCTTTGGAAAGTGGGCAGGGGCGGCGTGTTTTACTACCGGCCCGGGCATGAAACCTACCCGGTCTTCAAGCAGGCGGAAAACCTGCGCGTGGTCGAGAACGCCGCACGCCACCTCGCCGCGCAACTCCCCGCCGACGCAAAGCCCGCAGCGTCCCCAAAGCCCCGGGCGGCCGCACCGTCAGGACGCCTCGCGCTGCCGCATACGGAGAACCTCACGATTGCCGGCCGGCCCGCCTTCATTTACCTGCCGCCGCCGGAGAAGCGCGCCACGCCGCAGCCGTGGATTTTTTACGGCCCTACGCTCGCGCCATATCCTGACCAAGCCGAGCGCTGGATGCACGAGCAGTTCGTCGCGGCGGGCATCGCGGTGGCGGGCGTGGACGTGGGCGAAGCTTATGGCAGCCCGAAAAGTCATGCGGTTTTCGATGCGCTGTATCGCGAACTGACCGAGAAGCGCGGCTTCGGAGTGAAGCCGTGCCTGTTCGGGCGCAGCCGCGGCGGGCTGTGGACGAGCAGTTGGGCGATCACGAATCCGGCGCGCGTCGCGGGCCTGATCGGCATTTATCCGGTCTATGATTTTCGCACGTATCCCGGCTTGCAGCGCGCCGCGCCCGCCTACGACCTGACGCCCGAGCAGCTCAACGCACGCGCCGCCGAATTCAACCCCATCGAGCGCATCGCTGCGCTGGCGAAGGCCAAGGTGCCCGTTGCGCTGATCCATGGCGACGTGGACAAGGTGGTGCCGCTCAAAGAGAACTCGGCTGAACTGCTGCGCCGTTATCAGGCCGAGGGTGCCGGTGACCTGGTGAAGCTCATCGTGCTGGAGGGGCAGGGACACAACATGTTCGAGGGCTTCTTCCGTTCGCCGGTGCTGGTGGATTTCGCTATCGCCCGCGCCCGCCTCGGAGCTGCGGGTGGCGCGGGAAACTAGGCGGTTGGGTGACTCAATCCCCGCCGCCCGCTGCGCCGCGTCTGCTTGTCTCCGCCATTGCCACGACCTCCGCCGCCGCTAAACTGGTCGGCCTTATGAAGGTCAACAAACTGCTGCACACCCGCTACCGGGTGAACGATCTCGAACGCACCGTCCAGTTCTACCAGAGCATCCTTGGCTTGGAGGTGGTTCGCCGCCACAAATCCCCGCGCGGCTCCGAACTCGTCTTTCTCAAGGCGCCGCAGAGCGAGGAAACCATCGAGATTTGCAGTTTTCCCGCCAGCGGTCCCGTGCAGGTGCAGGCGGACCTCACCCACCTCGCATTTGAAGTGGACAGCCTGGAGGCCTTCGGCCGGCACCTCGCCAGCCACGGCCTCAAGTATTCGGACGGCCCGACGCTCAAACCCGACGGCAGCGGCGGCTTCGCGTTTATCGATGCGCCCGAGGGCTACGAAATCGAACTTATCCAGCGGCCGAAACTGCAGGATACCAGCGCGGGTTACTGATCATCCACGCCACCGGGCGCCTGGTTCGCAGCGGGCCGAGGTTTTCGTGCCGCCTTTACTTTCCGGCCTTCGCCAGCGAGCTTTGCCAGCAAAGCCCGTTCGCGTCCCGGATCGTCGCGAGTGCATCCGGGCAGCCAGCGCATGAGTTTTGCAGCAGTCTTCATTCGTGATGATGCGGAGGAATCATTTCCGGCCGCGCGGTGGCTTGTGCCTGTGTGGCTGGTCGTGTTTGGCTGTCACCTCCCGGCCGTCGGGGCACCGACGAATGCCTGGCCGACGGCGGACTTTCTGGTCGAGCGCGTCGTCGAACGTTCTGCCTGGAACGAAGCCCAGCAGATTCGCAACCGCTACAGCTTCGTGCGCCGTCACACCACGGACGAACTGAACGACAAGGGCGTGCTCAAAGAGCGGAAGGATCGAGTTTACGAAGTCACCCCCATCGGCGGCGTGGGCCATTCGCGGCTCGTGCTCAAAGACAACCAGCCCCTTTCAGCGAGCGAGGCCCGCAAGGAGGCCGACAAGGAAAAGAAGGCTTGGGAGGCTTCGAATGCCGGACTTCAGCAGCCCATCACTCCGGACAAGGGCCGGTCCATCAACGACGACCTCGTGCGCCGCTTTGAGTTCACCGTCGTGGGCGAGGAAATGCTTGCGGGCCGCCGCTCCTTCGTCCTGAACATGGAGCCGAAGTCGCGTGCCCTGCCGGTGAAACAGCTTCAGGACCATTTCTTCAACAAACTCGGCGGCAAGGTCTGGATTGACGCCGAGGATTTCGAGGTGGCCCGGGCCGAGGTGTCGTTGCGGGAAAAGGTGCCGATCGTGTTCAACGTCCTCGGAGCGATGAACAAGTTCACCATCCACTTTCGCAAACGCCGCCTGCCCGAGGGCGTCTGGCTCACCGACCGTTCGTGGGTCGATATGGAAACCCGCAAGCTGATGATCACTTCGCACGTCAACCACCTGCTGGAGTGGCGCGATTTCAAACTGGTCGGCCCGGCGCCGACCAATCTTGTTCCCACGCGGTTTATTCCGGTCACAAACTCGGCCCCGGCTCCGCCATCGTTGCCCCCGGCCGCCGGGGGAACCCGCTGAATTGTTGCGATTCACCCAATGAAATCCGGTTGCCAAACATGAAGACCACCCTCGTCCTCCTGCTCGCGTCCAGCTTTGTCTCGGGTTGCTGCTGCTGCGGCCCTGGCGGTGGCCCCGCCAAAAAGCCCGCGGTCTCTGCGCCCGCCGCCGCGCCCAACATCGCCACATATTCCATCGTCGCCTTCGACCCCGCCACCGGCGATCTCGGCGTCGCAGTGCAAAGCAAGTTTTTCGGCGTCGGCAGCGTGGTGCCGTGGGCCAAGGCGGGCGTGGGCGCTATTGCCACCCAAGCCGAGGCCAATGTGACTTATGGACCGGAGGGGCTTCGCCTGCTGGCGGGCGGCAAGAGTCCCCGGCAGGTGGTCGAACTTCTCACCGAGGCCGATCCCCGCCGCGAGGTCCGGCAGTTCGCGATGGTGGACGCCAAAGGCAGTGTCGCCGCGTTTACCGGCGCGAAATGCAATGAATTTGCAGGCCATCTCGAACGCAAAAACTTTTCGGTCCAAGGCAACATTCTTGCGGGCGAAGGCGTGATCAAGGCGATGGACACCGCCTATGTGGCCGCCCAGAAGAAACCAGGCACCGAACTGGGCGACTGGCTGGTTGCGGCCCTCGATGCAGCGGAACAGGCTGGCGGCGACAAGCGCGGTCGCCAGTCCGCCGCCCTCCTCGTGGTCCGGGAAAACAGCGGCTACGGGCGCGTCAACGACCGCTACATTGATCTCCGGGTTGAGGATCACGCCGAGCCGGTCCAGGAACTGGCGCGTCTGCTAGAAATGCACAAGCGTTTCTATCCCGCTAATCACCGAAATCGCCCACAGCGGGGCTTGGTGGATTAAGGTGGCCACCGGCAAACCCGGCGTTCAAAGCGGGCTTTGGGCGCGGACGGGAGCGCTGCTGTCACCCGATGACGGCTGGTTGGCACGCGAACGGAGGTCAGGCGGAACTGCAGGAAGGCTTGATCCCCGCGGATATTGAAAATCGTTTTCCGCCGTCTCAAGGCTTGGCCATTTCCTCGAGCACGGGGCGCAAAATTTTCCAGACGGTTTCGGCAACCCGCTGGTGGCCTGCGGGCGTGGGGTGAATCCGGTCGGGCAAATTCAGCTTGGGATCGCCGCCGACTCCTTCCAACAACTGCGGGATCAAGGCTGCGCCATTGGCCTTGGCCACCTCGGGAAATACACGCTCGAACTGGCGATTGTAGTCGTCGCCCATGTTCGGCGGCATCTGCATCCCGGCGATGATGAACCGCGCAGCGGGGCGCTGGGCGCGGGTTTTGTTGATGATTTGCTGGAGGTTGGTGCGCGTCGCCTCGGGCGCGAGGCCGCGCAGGCCATCATTGCCGCCCAGTTCGATCAGGAGCACATCCACGGGACGTTTCAGCACCCAGTCCAATCGCCGCAGGCCGCCCGCCGTCGTGTCCCCGCTCACGCCCGCGCTCACGATTTTGAACGGCAGGCCGGCCGCCGCGACTTTCTGTTGCAACAAAGCCGGAAACGCCTCGGAGGGATCGACACCGTAACCCGCCGCCAGGCTGTCGCCGAGGATGACGACGGTGCGGGGCGCGCCGGACGAAGACGCGGCCGTCTGGCCAACCGCCGCGCCCGCAACAGCGCACGCGAGCCAACAGAGGATGCACCCGAGCCGGTTGCTCCAACGCGGAGTTAGTTCCCGCATGTTCATACGTTTCATTGGCGGCAGTATGGCTGAAATCGGCGGCGAGTCAGTTCAGTTTTTGGTTGTCTGGTGGAATCATCTCCATTCCTTGCTCGCCATTTGGTTCCCAGTTTCAGCCCAGCGGGCGAAAGACAATAGCCCAGCACTTCAGTGCTGGGTCCAGGTCGGCGGCGAACCAAGTCCCGGCAGGGACGAAAGAAACGGTGCGCCGTCTGACCGCTGTCATCCCTGCCGAGGCTTTCCAGTCTCCCAGCCGCCAACCCAGCACAGAAGTGCTGGGCTATTATCTGTCATCCCCGCGGGGCTGCGCCGATGGGAACCTAACGCACCATGCGCGCTCCGCCAGCACTCCCAGCGCGATGCCAGCCACGTAGGCCAGCAGGTCCGGGCTGTTGAAGGTGCTCCCCAGAATCAGCCGGCCAGGGAGCGTCGCGCGGAGTCCATCAATCCAGTCGGCATGATAAAGCTGCGAAAACTCGATGGCCCACGCGAAGCAAACGGCAAGCAACGCAAGCCGCGTTGTCGATAGGCGGGCATAAACGAATCCAAAGCCGAGAAATACGACCAGCGCCCACAGTGCATCGCCGCCGTATTTGGCGAGCGGGGCCGACAGCGGAACCAACCCGGATCTCCACAGCAGACCGACCGCAATCACGCAGGCCGCCAGCAGTGCGTAGGCTGGCCGGTTTCGCTGCATCGAAAAACGGCCGCCGTGCACGGGAGTCAGGGCGGTGTCATCGGCCCCGCCGCCCGGCTCAGGAGCACGCATCCGCCCCTCATTTCCCCGGCACCTTGTGGATCGTGTTGAACAACTCCTGGTTGATCGCCGTGCCGTCCGCCGCCTTGATGCTGAACTTGATCTTCATCTGGTTCACCGGTTTGAGGCCGGGGATTTCGAGCAGCACGGTCTTCTGATCGGGCATGACTTTCACGCCGGTGAGCGTGACTTTGTCGTGGCCCCGCTTGGTGGGATCGTCGGTCGAGACTTCCGCCGAGCCGTAGCCGCCGGAGTAGATCAGGTTCCATTGTTCGACGCTCCAGTTGCCCGCGTCCGCCGCGGACGCGGTGTCGAGCGGCGTGGTGAAGGTGATCTCGACGCCGTTCTTGCGGATATGGAACTGGTGCGGCGTGGCGACCGGCTTGCCGGTGTAGCGCACGCGATAGAAGCCGCCGTCCTTGGTCGCGCTGGTCTGCCAGCCCTTGAGGCCGCATTGATAAAGCTGGCCGTCCTTGGGATTGAAACGCGCGCGCATCAGGCCGCTGTTGAACTTGAGCGGGAACTGCACCAGGCCCGCCTGCATCACGCCCTCGACCTCCTCGGTCATCACATGGAAGAGCGTGCATTTGCCGTAGGACTGGAAGAGCGGATGGCCTTTGAACGGCCCCCACTTGTCGCTGGTGACATAGACCTGGCCGCCGCTGGAGTTGTCCACTCCGTGCGGCACCCAGGTGATCGGCTGGTCATAGCTGGTCGGGATTGGCGCGTCCTTGTCCCAGCCGACGAGCTTGACCTTGGCACGCGCGTCGGGATCGCTGGGGTTGATGACAATGTTGGTGCCTTTGCGTGTAAGGGTCAGCTCGCGTTGCGCGGCGGGGGTCATGCCGTAGAAACCGCCCTGCTTCACGAAGTTCAATTTGGCCGAGGGAATCCAGTGGCCCTGATTGTCGCCGGTGAGGATTTCGTCGTTGGGCCCGACGGTCATGCCGTTGGGCGCGCGGAAGCCGGTGGCGACGACATCGAGTTGCGAGCCGTCCTTGGACACGCGCAGCAACGTGCCTTGATGCGGCGACTCGACAGCGGGTGTCCAGGGCGAGCCTTTGAGGAAGAGGAAGTTCCCCTTGGAATCGGTGTGCAGGTCGAGGCAGAACTCGTGGTAGTTCGGGGTGACGATGGTGTCGTTGTTGAAGTTTTCGTAGTGATCGGCCTCCCCGTCGCCATTGAGGTCGTGCAGGCGCGTGATCTGGTCGCGGCCGAGAACGTAGATCTTATCCTCCACAATCTTGAGACCGAGCGGCTGGAACAGCCCCGTCGCAAAGCGCCGCCAGGTGAGCTTGGCGAGCTTGTCGTCGAGCCCACTCACCACCCACACGTCGCCGTGGAAGGTGCAGATGGCCGCGCGGCCGTCGGAGAAAAAGTCAAAACCGCCAAAGAAGGATTTGGCGTTCCATTTGTTCGGCAGCCCTTCGGCGATGACGTCCACGGCATACGGGCCGTCATTCGTTCCGACCGTGCCCTGGGTGACGACCTCGTCGGGGAACAGCGCTTTGCCGCCCTTGGTCAGGGCCGCGAGATCGGGTGCCGCACCAAGTTGCTGCACGGCCTGTTTAAACTTGCCGGCGTCCGCGGCGGGACCGCGCCAGACGGCGATTTGGAAAGTGCCGGGCGTCTGCGCCGTGAGCTTGGCGACCACGCGACCGTCGGCCTGTTCGAGCGTGGCGCCGGTGCCGCCGCCGAGGAAGGCAACGCCGAGAGCCTGGTCCTTGAGTTCGGAGGACTCGATGACCAGCACGGCGGTGCCGCCGGCGGCCTTGCTGGTGCCGGTGGGGGCGTTGCAGAGCATGAGGGAATGCGCGCCGAGATTCTTGGTTTGGAAACTGCGGGTGAAAAGACCGGCGCCCGCGACGGTCTTGAAGCCGGGCATTTCCAGCACCTCGCCCGTGCCGACCGAGTAGCTGAGGACGACGTTGTCGCCGTTCACGAACAGGCCGCGGTAATGCGCCAGGCCCTTGAGGAGCGGGCCTTGTTG
>CAZUUP010000139.1:1829-2983 GCA_964623105.1 uncultured Akkermansia sp. | reverse complement strand
TTGTTGGCCGCGACCGTCTTGCGTCCGCTGCCCATGATGGTGCCCGAGAAGAACGGGCCGCGGATGATGCCGTCGGCGGCGTTACCGGGGCCGGTGGTGGCGAGCGGCGGCGGGGGCGGAGCCGGGGCGGCGGGGGAAGCGGGCGACAGCGCCAGAAGCGCGAGGAGGGAGCACAGTGGAGAACGCATAATTTGATTTAGAGATTCCGGCAATTTGTCGGGGTTTTGGACTGGGAAGGCAAAGCAATCTTCATGGAACCTCGTCATCCGGACCAGGGCGGGAGGGGCCGGGACCGGTTCTTCCGCCGCGCCGAATGCCGGCCAGGCGCCTATTCATCCGTCGCGGCGGCGGTGCCGACGTGGGCGCAAACGCCGCGGCGTGCCTCGTTAATGAACTGCAGCAGAGTCCGGGAACCTTCGCTGGCAAAGGTGACGTTGGCAGTTGCGGCGGCCGCCGCCGGGCGGAGCGGCTGACGGCTGCGAAAGAGGGCGTGGTAGAGGCGGCGCAGTTCGAGGCGTTGTTCGCTGGTGAAGCCGGCCCGGCGCAGGCCGATGGTGTTCAATCCGCAGATGCCGTTGTCGCCGCGGGCGATGGTGAAGGGCGGCAGATCCTTGCTGATGGCCGAGCCGCCCTGCATGAGGGCGAGGGTGCCAATGCGGACGAACTGGTGGACGAGGCAGTTGCCGGAGATGAAGGCGCGGTCGTGGACGACCACGTGCCCGCCGAGGAGGGCGCCGTTGGCGAGGATGACGCGGTGGCCGACCACGGTGTTGTGGCCGACGTGGCTGTGGGCCATGAGGAAATTGTGCGAGCCGATGACGGTGTCCTCGGCAAGCTGGTTGGAGCGATGGACGGTGACGTGTTCCCGGAAGACGTTGTCGTCGCCAATGCGCAGGCGGGTGGGTTCGCCGTGGTATTTGAGATCCTGCGGGGCGTCGCCAATGACGCAACCGGTGTGGAACTGATTGCGGGCGCCAATGGTGGTGTGGCCGGTGAGGTGGACGTGGGGGCCGACGCGGCAGCCGGGACCGACGGTGACGTTGGCATCAATCACCGCGTAGGGGCCGACGGTGACGGTGGCGTGGACTTGGGCGTCGGGGTGGACAATGGCCGTGGGATGGATGAGGGACATGGTCAGGCGGGCGGTTTCAAGC
>CAZUUP010000139.1:0-1729 GCA_964623105.1 uncultured Akkermansia sp. | reverse complement strand
CGGTTTCAAGCGTGGAAGTGGCCGAGTTCGCGCAGGGAACAGTAATCCTTGGGGCGGTCCTTGGTGGCTTTGCCGAGGATGACGTGGTCGGCAACCTCGATTTTGAGGAGTTGTCCGGCGCGGATGAGATCGCGGGTGATGCGGATGTCGGCCTCGGACGGGGTGGGGTCGCCGCTGGGATGGTTGTGAACGAGGACGATGGAGCTGGCGTTGGCGGCGAGGGCGTGGCGGAAGACTTCGCGCGGGTGGACGAGGGTGGTGTCGAGGGTGCCCTGGGAGATGCGTTCGATGCGGATGAGGCGGCGGCGGGTGTTGAGGAGGATGATTTGGAAGTGCTCGACCTGGAGGAAGCGGGTGTCTTCGCGCAACCAGGCGGCGACGCGCTCGGGATGGTCGAGGACCGGGTCGTCGTCGCGCAGTTCGCGGGCCATGCGCCGGGCGAGCTGGAAGGCGGCGACGAGGGTGACGGCCTTGTCGCGGCCGATGCCCTTGACCTGGGCGACGTCCTGCCACCGGGCGACAGCGAGGTTGTTCAAATTCTTGAAACGGACGAGGAGTTCGTGGGCGGTGGCGAGTGCGGATTTGCCCTTCATGCCGGTGCGCAGGAGGATGGCGATGAGTTCGGCATTGGAGATGGATTCGGGGTCGCTGTTGGCGAGGCGCTCGCGCGGGCGCTCGTGGCTGGGCAGGTCCATCATGCGGACGGTCGCCGGCGCGGCGGGCGCGGGGGCAGGGAGAACGGTGCCGGCCTCGGAGGGGAGGGCGAGGATGTCGGAGACGGCGTTGGCGGGGGGTGGTGGGCGGTCCATCGCGGGGGCGGAAGTTCAGGCGGCGGGTTCGGGCTCGGGTTTGGCGAGGTAGGGGGTGAACTCGGTGACGAGGTGCGGGGGCACGCGGACTTTGAAGCGAGCCACCGGGCCGTCGTAATCCTTCTCGATGACCTGGCCGTGGGCATGGAGCCGGGCGATGACGGCGGCGGCTTCATGGGGAATGTGAAGGTCCATGAGCTGGCGCATGGGACGGAGCATGCCGCCGAGTTCGGCCTTGAGTTCGGCGAAACCGGCGGCGGTGCGGGCGGAGATGGCGACGGCGTGGGGGAAACGGCTGAGGTAGCGGTGGACGAGGTCGTCGCCGAGGAGTTTGTCCACCTTGTTGAGGACCATGAGGGTGGGTTTTTGCTGGGCGCCAATTTCCTCGAGGACCTGGTTGACGGCGAGGATCTGGTCTTCGGCGTTGGGATGGCTGAGGTCCACGACGTGCAGGAGCAGGTCGGCGTGGACGACTTCCTCGAGGGTGGCCTTGAAGGCGTCCACGAGGCGGTGGGGAAGCTTGCGGATGAAGCCGACGGTGTCGGAGATGAGGACGTTCTGGTTGTCGGGCAGGTGGAGGCGGCGGGTGGTGGGATCGAGGGTGGCGAAGAGTTTGTCCTCGGCCAGGACGCCGGCGCCGGTGAGGGTGTTGAGGAGGGTGGATTTGCCGGCGTTGGTGTAGCCGACGATCGAGGCCAGGGGCCAGTGGCTGCGCTGGCGGCCCTCGCGCTGGGTGAGGCGATGGCGGCGGACGAGGTCGAGTTCCTCCTTCATCTTGTCGATGCGTTCCTGGACGCGGCGACGGTCGCTTTCGAGCTGGGTTTCGCCTTCGCCGCCGCGCATGCCGATGCCGCCTTTCTGCAGGGAAAGGTGGGTCCAGAAGCGGGTCAGGCGCGGGAGGAGGCGTTAGAGCTGGGCGA
>CAZUUP010000138.1:8146-11318 GCA_964623105.1 uncultured Akkermansia sp. | reverse complement strand
CAGGGCGGAGATACCGGGCAGCGTCGGCACCCGCGCGGCGTTCGGGAAAAGTCCCGGCTTGGCGGTCAGTTCCGCGGCAACCGCTGGCGGAATGACCAGCTTTCCAAACAGCGCCACCAACAACTCCATGCGCCCGATTTCGGCGAAATTCAGGAGCGGCGTGGTGTTGGAGATGATCAGCGGGCTTTCCATGCCGCCAGGTTCGTGAGTTCTTGCTCTAAGTCCGCCTCAGTGAGCGGCTGCGTGACCCCGCGCTCGCCGACAAGGTGCTGACACTCCGTCTTCTCCATCTCTGCCATGCGACAGGCCGAGGCCCCGGACAGGATGCCGTCCGAGTAGAGGGCCACCGCCAGGCGGCGGCGCAATTCCCGCTGCAATTCGCGGGGCGGAAGGCGGATCCCGATCAAGGATTCACCGGGCAAGGTGAGCGTGAGATCTTGCATGAGGAGAGCGTAGCCGGAGTCTCGATTGCTGCCATCTGAAATCGCTGGCACCGCGCTCCAGGCGCGCCGGGAGCGTCCGGTCGCGCTGAGGATTCATGGACACCTTGCCCATTCGCGCGGCCCACAGAAGGAGCCGCCGCGGCCGCGGCTTTCAGTTTCATTTCGCGTCGATCAACAGTTCGGGTCGGGCCTTGCGCAGCCGTTCGAGGCCTGCGGGAGTGACTTTCTTCAGACCGAAGAGGGACAGTTTCTTGAGGGACTTGGCGGCGGCCAGCGCTTGCAGGCCTTCGTCGTCCACCTGGGCGCTGCCGAGTTTGAACTCCTCGAGGGCGGGCATCTGTGCCACGAGTTTCAAGGTGTCGTTGCCGACGGTGGGAGCGTGGGAGGCGTCGAGTTTGCGAAGCGTGGCGATCTTGGCGGCGTGGGCGAGGCCGGCGGCGGTGGCCTGATTGTCGAGCAGGGTTAGGTCTTCGAGCGGCAGGTTCACCAAAGCGGCCACCGCTTCGCCGCTGCTGGCTTTGTCGGTGCTGCCCATGCCGCAGCGTTTGAGGCGGGTTTGCTTCGCGAGGCTGGCGGCGCCGGCGTCGGTGAACTTGCTGTGGGCAAACCAGAGGCGGTCGGAGAGGGGAACTTCGGCGATGGCCGCGAGGCCGGCATCGTTCAGCGGGGTGAAGTGGAAGTTCACGTTCTCCAGTTTGCGCAGGGCCTTGAGGTGCGCGAAGCCGGTGCCGGTGCATTGGGTGGAGGCCAACCCGAGGAAGCGCAATTCGGTCAGGCCGGCGAGATGTTTCAGGGCATCATCCTTGACGGGGGTCAGGGTGAGGTTGAGTTCCCGCAGGCCGGTCAGTCTGGCGAAATGCTGCAAGCCGTCGCCCTGGATGGCGCAGTTGGCGAGGTCGATCTTGCGCAGTGTCGTGGCGTTGGCGAGGCGCTTGAGCCAGGCGTCGGTGACGCGTTCGTTGCGGCCGCCTTTGCCTTTGAGCGGGTTGTTACCGTTGTAGAGATCGACCGCTGAGGGGACATCGAAAATCTCGGCGCCCGTGTCGCCGGTCGCGAGGTAAAGCCATTGCGGGGCGGTGGGGGTGAGGATGAGTTTGCCGCCGATATCCCTGATCTCCGCCTCGAGCGCGAGGGTTTCCGGACGGGCTTGCACGGCGCGGATGATTTCGGGCAGGAGGGCCTTGAGTCTGGTTTGCAGGTCCTGGTCCGAGATTTTGGCAATGAGGGCGGCGCGGTCGGCGGTGGTTGCTGGGGCGAGGATCTGGGTCAGCAACGCCCGGTCTGCGGGCGCGGTTTTGAGTCGGGCCAGCACGCCGTCGAGATACTTCTTCATCGCGGGCTCGGTCTTCTCGAAACCCGCGGCGGAGGGCGGTTGGCCGAGCGCGAGCCGCATGGCGTTGTGCATGAGGTATTTTCCACTCTCGGCCTTGAGGTGGATGTCATCGCGGTACAGGTCCACGAGTTGCTTGATCGGGGCGGCGCCGGTGGCGATGTCGCCGGCGATCTGGGCGAGGAGGTTTTGCGCGAACGTCTGGCGGATTTCGCGACCGGGATGCAGACGGCGCAATTCGGCGAGCAGGGCGCGGAAATAACCGGGGTTGTGGACCATTTGATCGGGCGCTGCGTAGCCCGCAAATTCGTCCGTGTGCTGGGCGTGCCGGGACCAGCCGGAGTGGATGACGAAGACGGCCTTGGGCTGAAGTTGCATCCAGGCGGAAATGGTTTCCACGTCCTGCGCCAGGGTCGTGCCGTAATGGGGTTGCACGGAAATGACGTCGTATTGCTTGTCGCGCAGGGCCGTCGGCCAGAGCGTGGAGTTGGTGACACAGGGCTTCCCGGGGTTGGCGTAAACGTGCCGGAGATGGGTGCCACAATCGACGTGCCATTGCACGTCACCGGACAGGAGGGAAGGCACGGTGTCCCAGGTGAGGGAATTGCCGATGAGATAGTGGCTGGGACGTTTGGCTTCCGCGGACGGGCCGGTGTTTGCGAGGGCGGTAGCGAGGACGATGAACAGGAGCCGAAGCGGGAAGTGATGTTTCATGTGATTGCCGGAGTACTGTTGGCATGTTGACTCCGAAGTCGAAACCATTTTCAACCTCGCTGCTGAAGATTTTTCTTCGTGTCCCGAATTTCTGCAGCCCGATTGTGTTCCGGCGCGCCACCGCCTGGTCGCGTGAATGCGCGTGAAGCTGGGTGGAAATCCGCCCGATGGCAATGTCCGCGGCCGAATAGCGGATGCCCGGTCCAGAGAAGTGCCAGGCGACCCGCGGTCTCGCCTGCAACTTCGCCCGGAAGCTGCTGGGGGGCTGGCTTGCGGCTGGACCGGGGAAAGCCAATGAAAACTTGCGGAGCGGCGCAAGCGGCGGCACCCGCAAATCCTCCGTGGACGTGGCTTCACGACGAGGACGTTTTCGGGGTCCATGTGGTATGCGAACCGGTGTGCAGGCGCGCGGGGCAGGTCACAGTTCGCGCGGGAGGTTGCGAATCACCGGCGCTCGTTGGGCGGGGGCGAGGAAAGGGGGCGGGTTGGCCGGCGGCGGCGGTGGTGGCGAAGTTCTGACCGGCGGTGGCAGCGGTCCGGGCACCATCGCGACACGCGCAGGGTCGCCCCGCAGGATTTTCTTCGGATGACCGCCTTCAGGGTCCGGGGATCCGAGCGAGCGCAGGAGGGCGATGACGGCCTGGGGTGAAGCCGTGGCGGCTGGCGGTCTGGTTTGATAGTGGCC
>CAZUUP010000138.1:0-8046 GCA_964623105.1 uncultured Akkermansia sp. | reverse complement strand
CGATGACGGCCTGGGGTGAAGCCGTGGCGGCTGGCGGTCTGGTTTGATAGTGGCCATACCAACCGCCCGGCACACCGTGCTGGGCGGAAACACCCATGATTCCCGGCAGGTGTTCGTGCCGGCTTTGCAGCATCTCGAGCGGGGTCAAACCCACGTTGTTCGTCCGGTCGAGCGCCGCGCCGGCCTGGACGAGGAGCGCGATGCTGTTGGTCTGGCCGAAGAGCGCGGCAATGTGGAGCGGAGCTTTTCCGGCATGCCGGAGGATGGCGGGGAACGATGCGGGAAAGCTGTCGGGACGGCTGATTGCGTTGGGATCAGCCCCGTGCTTCAGTAGCAGCTTGAGGATGCCGGTGTGACCGCGCCAGGCGGCGACGTGGAGCGGGGTCAGGCTGTTGAAGTCGTACGAATTGATGTCCGCGCCGTGTTCGAGGAGCAGGCGCACGATTTCCTCCTGCTCCATCGCGACGGCGCAGTGCAGAAGGCGCAGCGCATTGACCCCGCCGAACATCATGGTGGACGCGCCGGTCGCGGGGATTGGTGGCCTGGAGTTGACTCCGGCGGAGAGCAGGATCTTGACCGCAGCGAGGTTCGTCCGGCGAATCGCCAGTTCGAGCGCGGTCAGGCCTACAGTGTTGGTCAGGGAGAATCCCGGCGTGGCCCGGAGCAACGTCCGCAGTTCTTCGGGCCGGTTCAGCGCGACCAAGTCGATCTCGTTTTCGCGGGCGCCCGCTGCGCGGAGGCGGGCGGTGAATCCGTCCGTCCCATTGGTGATCGAGTGGTAGAGGGCGGTGAAGCCGTCGCAGTCGGGCGCGTGGATGTCCGGCTTGGCGGCGAGGACTAGTTCGACCGCATTCGTGTGCCGCATGGCGACGACGTGGTGGAGCAACGGGGAGCTATTCATGGCGATCGCGGAGGTGCCGGCGGGAGGGCGTGGGAACGGCGGAGTCCTGGGGGAGTGAATGCTCCGTGGGTTTCGCCGGTAGGCCGTCCGGGCGAGAGCGGGATTCGTGCGCAGAAGGGTGGCGAACTCGTTGGTCCTGCCGGTCAGCAACGCCACGAAAGGATCGAGCGGCACGCCGTTCGTGAGCAGGAAATTCACGGCGTTCGTGTGCGAGTGAACCGCGGCTTCAAACAAGGCGGGATTCACGGGGGAGTCCGGCGGAATCAGCGAGGCGGGGTCGAACTCGAGCCACGCGCGGAGCGAGTCCACGTCACCGGCGATTCCGGCGGCGTAAGGCAACGCTCGGGCACCGGGCGGCAGGAGCGGGATGCGGGGGTTGGGCCGCGCGAAAGCCTGCGCGGCAACCTGGAACGAGTTTTCCCCCGCGTTGTTCCGCAGAGTCGCATCTGCGCCGACCGAATTCAAATGGGTGGCCAGCGCCTGGCGCCCGAGGCGGACGGCGAGGTGCAACGGCGTGTCTCCCTGCCGGTCGCGCGCATTGACGTCGGGCTTCCCCGACATCAACTCGCTGATGCCCGGCAGATCGGTGGAATAGAATCCGCGGTCGATCCGGCTGTAATGATGCAGCACGGTCTGTCCGTTGGTGTCGCGCGCGTTCACATTCGCGCCCGCCTCGAGCAGCGCCCGGATGGTGGCCGGCACTCCGTGGTGCGGCCACGGCTCCTGGATCGCGAGGTGCAACGCGGTCGATCCGTCGCCGGCGGGCGCGTCTATGCGGGCGCCGTGGTGCAGCAGGGCTTGCACGACCTGCCAGCGGCCCCGTTGCGCGGCTTCGTGCAGCGCGGTGCGGCCGTTCGCATCGCGGGCGTCGATCACGGCACCCCGGCCGACCAGGGCCGCGACGAGGACTTCGATGCGGCTCGGATGCGCCGTCGGGTAATGATCGCGTCGCGTCGCGAGGGTGTGCAGCGCGGTCTGTCCCGCGTGATTCGTCCGCGTGGCATCCGCGCCGGCAGCGAGCACGAATTTCCATGGCTCGACCACCACGCCGTCGAAGGCGCCGTCGAACGGTTTGCCGTCGCGCGTCCGGGCGGCCATTTCGGCCTCGACCGGGGCCAGCGTGTTCGTCGAGCGCAGCCAGGCGGAAAAGGTCGTGTTGGACGGCAGCGCTTGCGTCCGGACGAGGCGCTCGAACTCGGTGAACCACGGGCTGGGGGCGTGGTCGGGAAAACCCTTCTGGAGCGCGACGTGCAGCGGGGCGTTGCCGTTGGTGTCGGCGCGGTTGACATCGGCCCGGTGCTTGAGCAGCGCGAGCATTCCGGTCCAGTTCGCGCCGGGCACCATTGCCAGCAATGGCGTCTGGCCCGCGGCGTTGGTCGCGTTCACGTCGGCGCCGTGCTCGAGCAGCACGGGCAGGAGCGCGAGTTGCCCGCCGCTCGCGGCGAGCAAGAGCGGGGTCTGCCCGTGTTCGTCGCGGAGGTCGGGGATGGGCGCGGCCCGCAGCGAAGCTTCCACGAGGTCACGGTCGCCGATGGACGCGGCGAGATGGAGCGGGGTGGTCGTGCGGGCGGCGGGGTCGGGACGCCATTCGGCGAGCCGCAGCATCGCGCGGGCGAGATCGTGCCGGCCATTGCGGATCGCGATTTCGGCGGCGGTTTTGCCGTCGCGGTCGCGGATCTCGACGCGCGCCCCGGCTTTGAGCAATTTGTTTAACGCATCCTCCTCGCCGGTCGCTGCGGCATCGTGCAACGGCGTGCGCCCGCGGTCATCCGGGAGAATCTGGGCGCCACGGTCGAGCAATCGGCCGACGACGTCGGGAAGTTTCGCCCGAACGGCGAGGTGCAGGAGGGTCGAACTTTCCGGCCCGCGACGGTTCAGGTCCGGCTGCCGGTCAAGCAGGACATCGACGACCTTTTCGTGGCGTCCGAGGACCGCGAGTTCGAGCGCGGTGTGGCCGGATTTGTCAGGCGCGTGAACCAGTGCGGGGGACGGGAGCAACCTCCCGATCAGGTCCGTGTGGCCGAGGCGCGCGGCATCATGGAGCGGGAGGCGTCCCTCGTCGGACGCGACTTCGAGCCGCGCTCCGCCTTTGAGAAGGGCGTCCACCTGCGGACCGCTTCCGCGCAACGTGGCGAGGTGGAGCGCCGTGCGTCCGTGATGATCGCGGAGTTGCGGATCGGCCCCCAAGGCCAGCAATTTCGCGGTGCTCGCCGGGTTTTGCCGGCGCGCGGAAAGATGGAGCAACGATCCCGCCGAGAGGCACGGGCGGGTGACCTTGGGACGCAGCTCGAGCAGGGCCTCGACGACGGCGTCGTCGCTCCGCACGAGGGCAAATTCGAGGACGCCGAACGGACCGGCCTCGGACTCGAGGGCGCGCCGGGCAGATTCCCCCGCCTTGCCGATGAGCCGGCTCTGCCCCGACTGCACCACGCGCAGCAGGGTCGAGCGGGCGTTGGCGTCGTCCGCGCCGGGATCCAGCCCCGGTTCGCGGAGCAATTCCGCGAGCGTTTCAAATCCTTTGGTCAGCGCCCAGACGAAGGGGGTGCGTCCGTCGGCGTCGCGCAGCGTCGCGAGCTTCCCGGGATGCTCACGCAGCCACGCCTGCACACCGTTGATGTCCTCCAGGCCGATGAGCGTGAACAAGTCGGGTTTTTCACCTCCCGCGATGAGCGGCCAGTATCCGGGCGGTTCCAGGCGGCCACCGTCCGGCATCCGCAGGCCGGCCGGACTGCGAAAGACCAGCGCTTGCAGGGGGGGCAGCTTCGAGGCGTCGTCCGATTCGGTGGTTGCGAGCGTCAGGACCGTGTCCGGGCGGTCATGATCCCGCGCGATCTCGAGCAGGCTGCGGCCCTGCGGCGAGCGCACGTCGCGCGGGCGGGCGTTGGTCAGGAGCAGGGTGAAGAACTCCTCGAAGCCGGGTTGCGCGACCAGATCGAGGGGAGTCTTGGAGTTGGTGCCCCGATCGGCGACCGCGAACAGGTCTGCGCCAGCGTGGCAGAGCAATCGAATCGTCTCGGCCCGAGCGACGGAATCGAAGCCCGGTCGCGGGCGTTGAGAAATGATTTCAGATCGAAGGTATGCGGTCTGGAGCGCATGGTGCAGTGGCGTGCCATTGCTGCTGGTCCGCGCATTTGGGTTTGCACCTGCTGCCAGCAGGCGGCGCACGATCTCCGCGTACCCGCGCTGCGCGGCGACATGCAACGCGGTCTCCCGATTTCCCACCGACCCAACAGACCCGGACCGCGCCCCGACTGCATCGACCTCGGCCTTGGATTCGAGCAGCAGTTCCAGCGCGGCCAGGTTGCCCCGTTCCGCGGCAAGCTGCAGCCAGCCTCTGTTGATGGGATCCCAACTCGTTGCCAGTGCCGGTTGTGCCGCGAGCATGCCTTTCAACGCCACCACATCCCCGCGGGTAAGCGCGTTTCGCCACTTCGTGAAGTCCTCGGTGGTGGGGGCCGCCGGTCGCGGTGCCTGCGCCGAGGCGACGGCGGCCAGCGCGGCAAAGACCGCGAAGTGCACGGCGCGATGGAAGATGCTGCGGCTCATCGGTGGTGGATGCGGGGAACGTTTCGCAGCGTCGTCGGGGCGTGCAAGACATTTTGGAGGCGATTTGCCGCGATCACGATGATGGGTGTCCGCGCCGCTGCCGAGCGCGGAGGAGGCGCCGGACGCCGGGCCGGTGCATCCTGAAGTTGCCGGCCGGCGAAAGGCTGGCCGACAGGCGAACCGCCTCCGCCCGAGCACCGACGTCCCCGTCCGCTTTGGATGTGCGCAGGAAAGGGGCGGTGAAAGCGGCCCGGGCCCGGTGGCGGACTGCGCGCCGTCAAGCGGCGGCCCAAACCGTTTCCACTACTCAACCGCCGCCGCGGTGAATTCGTCGAACGGCCCCACTGCAACCGCCGCTGGAAAGGTGGCCTTGCGAAATTTCGGGGCGCTAACTAACCGCCATTTAGAACCGACCCCTTTGCGACAAGGCGGAGCCGTTGGTGCAGGAGGAACTCAAGCAACTGCGTTGGCGGGAGGAGGAGCTGGTACGGCGGCGCAAGGGAGTCCCGGCCAAAGCAAGCATTGCCCGGCGGCTGCGGCAGGAGAGGACAATGACGCTGGCGTGGATCGCACACCGGCTGAACATGGGCGTGTGGACGCATGTGTCGAACCTGCTGCGGGCGGCAAAATAGTCCGGCGGTGAAGGGAGAATAGTGTCAAAAGTGAGGACTGACCCCGTCGTTTCACTGACCCCGTCGTTTCATGACCCCGTCGTTTCAGACCCCGTCGTTTCAGACCCCGTCGTTTCAGACCCCGTCGTTTCACGCCCGCGACCGCCGCCCAAGGAACATCTGGTGGTGTGGACGAAGCCGCGAAAATCTGGCTCTACGGCCAGCACCTCGGCAACAGCCCCGGCGCCGCCTTCTACCCCTTCGAGATGGACGCCACCGCCGCCGCCAAACCCGGCAAGAACACCATTGTCATCTGCGTCTCCAACCAAATCGTCAACGGCGGCCTCGTCGCCCCCGTCCTCCTCTACGCCCCCGCCGCCGGCAAAGATGCCAAGCTCGAAAACATCCGGGACCTGAAGCCCACGTTTCCCTGAGTTACCCGAACTAAGCCAACTGAAGTATCGACAATATCTACTGTTTGGTTCACCGTCTCGACCTGTAAATTGCATCCGACCAGAGCAGCCCGATGACCAGCAAAAGGTGAATTAGTACGTAACAAACAGCAATTTTTAACTCAATCGTTCGGCTTTAATGGCAAATGAATATAGGCCCACCAATAACGCAGCGAACAAGGGTGCTATGCGTGGATGACGAATGGCCTACCCGACAAATGATGAAGCTCAACCTAGAGGCAACTGGAAGATATGAAGTGGTCGTAGCCGATAGCGGTGCAGCCGCGTTGAAGATTCTTCAAACCGAAGTGTTTTCCGTAATTATTTTGGACGTTATTATGCCGGAGATGGATGGAATGGAACTCGCTTCCTTGATAATCCAAAGAGGCATCAAAACCCCATTTTTCTTTTTCACTGCGACCGTTAGTCCTCAGGAGGCGGCCTATTTCCACCCAGATACAAGCGGAGCACGCTGGTTGGCTAAACCTACTTCGCTCTCGGCCTTGTGCAAGGCAATTACACAGACAATTACGGAAAAGGCGTCTGCTCCAGACAGAGTTTCTGATAGCATTGCAAACCAGAGCCAAAGCAATATGAACGAGATCACCAAGGAGGTTTTGACGGATACAAGCGCAGCGTTTGTACATAAATTGTCTGGACTGCTCAGCGCCATTAGCGTCTCGGCTGACGCTGAAGCGCTCTTACTACGCGAGTGCGTGGCGGGTAACGCCAACCTCCTGCGGGTTCACGATGGGCTTGTTGCCGGACTGCAAGAAATGCAGTATGTCTTCGCACGCTTTAGGAACACCTTTGGCAGGCACCCTGGCATTCTAAGACAAATCCCCGTCGATCCGATTCTTATTGATGTCTCGCAACATCTCTCGAGAATAACTGCCGGTCGTCTCGAATTGGGACCAACGCGTACGGAATTACAGGTGAAGGGCGACTATGAGCTCCTTTGGCACCTTTTTGAGAACCTCATTCGAAACGCGCTGGAAGCCATCGCCGGCCGAAACGATGGCGTCGTTACGGTAACGACTGAAATCGATGAGCAAGGTTGGTTGGCGCGAATTCGCATCCATGACAATGGTCCCGGCATTCCACCAGAAGCACTTACCAAGATTTTCGAACTAAATTACACAACCAAGCCTGGCGGGCTTGGCGTCGGCTTATATTTAGCCCATCGAGCAGCTAATTTTCACGAAGGTAGCATTGACTGCCAAAGCGAGATAGGTGCCGGCACGGTTTTTCTTGTTACACTACCCCTTGCACCCAAGGCCAATTCCAAATGAAAACAACCATCCTTTTGATAGATGATGAAATTGCATTTTTAAATCGTTGCGCAACGGCTATGCAGATGTGTGGCTATGATTGCGAGCTTTGTCAGAACGCAGATGACGCTTTTGACAAGTTTCAGCATCGACTCTACGACGGTATTGTCTGCGATATCCTGATTCCATTTCGAGGGATGCGTGAAGGTGGCTTGGTCTTGGCGCGAGAGTTCTCATTGCGGTACCCGACAGCCTGCATGGTTCTCATGTCACAGTTCGTGACGGCGAAGTGGGTAAACCAGTTCGCCGGATTTCCGAATCATGCTTTTGTTGAAAAGGGACCAAATGTTATTGATGATCTAGTTCATGAAATTGGGCGGATCGTGAAAACTAAGTTTGCCTTTGTTTGTATGCCATTTGCGCAAGAGTATGAAAATTTTTACGAAGCTGGAATTAAGCCGGTCATTCAAGAGTGCGGCTTCAAATCAGTGCGGGCCGACGAAGTCGAACATAGCAAAGGGATCATGGCCGTTGTCTATGAGCATATCGAGGCCGCCCATATTATCGTTGCCGATATGACCGGCCGAAATCCAAACGTTTACTACGAAGTCGGATATGCGCACGCGTTGGGGAAAAATGTCATCCTGTTGACGCAGCGTGCCGACGATCTACCCTTTGATTTGCGGGGATTCAATCATATCGTCTACGAAGGTCGGATTACCGTTTTGCGGGAAAAATTAGCCCAACGCATTAAGGCCATCCTGACCGACCGTCCAAGCGAAAAATAGAATCACCTTAAGCTAAATGGATCGGTCCCCACGGTATCGTAAAGGGGTCAGTCCCAAAGGTTGAAAGCAGGTTTCGACTCCAGTTAGTCACCGCTGCCATCGGGCCTTGGACAGCCGATCCGTCACGTTCGCCCACGCTTCCATGCGCGCTCCCGCACGCCACGCTTGCGCGTCATCGTCGTCTCGCGGCACGCTTTGCCACGTCCCGAATCGCGGTGGCCGCCCCAAGTTAATCTTCAAGCTCGATCCCGTCCGCCAGAGTTTTGTCGCGAGGTTGCGCGTTTCCCCAAGCTGCGCTAGGTGAAAAGGTGTCACTAGGTGAAAAGGTGTCAGTCCCGGCTATTGTTGAATCGGGAATTGACGGCGGCGGCGTTGGCCGAAACCGTTGGGGGCATGGCGGGCAGGCTGCGGGGGCAATATCTCGGGGCAATCTACGACGTCATGAACCGTGGCGATCGGCGGGAGTCGAGCTTCCCG
>CAZUUP010000137.1:0-11319 GCA_964623105.1 uncultured Akkermansia sp. | reverse complement strand
AGACACCACGGAACGCCCTCCGAACAAGCGGCCGTGCGCTTCCTCACGCCCTCGGCCACCAGCGTGCTCCTTGTCCCTTCCCTTGAGCCTTAACCTTTGTCCACGATCCTTTCCCAACACCCGCGCCCCCGGATTTTCCTGTGGCCCATTCCCCCCGGCGCTGACAAACTCCCCCCATGACAACCAGCGCACGGCCCGAACCGCCCCCGACGTTTCGCCAACCTGCGGATTGTCAGCACAAAACATGACCATTCCGGCCCCCCGGAAATAAACCAACCACCCGCCCGCGGCCCCACTCCCGCACCCGCCACACCAAACCACCTCACACCCTCAAAAAACTTATGGCACAAGCAATCATGGACCCCGAGGAAGTGCGACGTTTCGCCGAGGAACTCAAGCGCTTCAACATCGACCTGCAAAACCGCCTCATGTCCCTTCAGGCCCGCTTCGGTTCCCTCGCCGACACCTGGCAGGACCAGGAACACATCAAATTCGCCGAGGAATTCACCCAGACCGTCAAGACCCTCAAAAAGTTCGTCGAGGTATCCAACCAGCACACACCCTACCTCTTGCGGAAAGCCCAGCGCATCGAGGAATACCTCAACCAGCGCTAAACCATGCCCGACCAGGCCCGCGTATCCTCGATCGAAGCCATCGCCACCTTCCGGGCGCGCCTCCTCGTCTTTCTCACCAAGGCCCGCCCGGCCCTCGAGGAAATCAGCGGCGAAGTCCTCCGCACCCGCCAGTGGCTGCAGAACGATCAGCGCATCCACTGGGAGGGCCAGGTCCGCCAGCGCGCCAAGAAACTCGAAACCGCCCAGCACGAACTCTACAGCTCCCGCATCGCCCGCCTCCGCGAAGTCTCCACTGCCGAACAGGCCGCCGTGAACAAGGCCAAACGCGCCGTCGAGGAAGCCGAGGCCAAGCTCCGCACCCTCAAACACTGGAATCGCGAATTCGACTCCCGCGTGGACCCGATGATCAAGCAGATCGAAAAACTCCACACCTTCCTCATCCACGACCTTGGCCGCGCCACCGCCCACCTCACCGAACTGTTGAAAGCCCTCGACGCCTACGCCAGCACCGGCCTCCCGTCCGCGCCCGCCCCGCCCCCCGCCACCCCCACCACCGCCGACACCGCCCCCAACCCGCCCTCCGCACCATGAGCCTCACCGCCGACAAAGCCAAAATCATCGCGCTCACCCGCGACATCGCCAACCAGTGGGAACTGACCAAGGAAACCTGGCGCGACGCCAAGGCCCTCGATTTCCAACGCCAATACATCGACGAACTCGTCGCCAACGTCGAAAAAGCCTCCACCGTCATCGACGACCTCGACAAACTCATCGCCAAAATCAGGAGCGACTGTGAGTAGCCATCAGACCGCCGACCAATCCCTCGCCCTGCTCGAAAACCTGCGCGAAACCATCCGCGAATTCGCCGCCCGCGAGCAGAAAATCCAGCACGACTTCCAGGTCCAGACCGCCCGCGCCCGCCAGCGCGGCAACATCGACGCCGACCAGTTGCGCGCCCAGATCGCCGGCCAGATCCAGGTCGCCGCCCTCTCCGTCGAGAACGCCAAGGCCACCGCCACCACCCGCGCCCAGACCCGCGCCGAACGCATCGCCAGGGCCCTCCGCAACAGCCGCCGCCAGCGCCACGAGGAAACCGCCGACCGCGAGGGCCGCCGCAAACACAAGCTCCAGACCGAAACTCTCAACGCCAGCCGCCACCGCGAGCAAGCCCTCGCCGCCGCCGCCGCCAGCATCGCCGACTTCAACGCCGCCCTCGCTGCCGAAAAAGCCACCCTCAGCCAACTCTCCACCGAGGCCCGCCAGGCCTTCGGTGGCTACCGCTCCCTCGGCCGCAGCCTCGCCGAATCCGCCGCCACCAGCCCCGCCCCCACCGGCGACGACGCCCAACTGCTCGCCGAACTCCAGCAACAACTCGCCACCCTGCGCACCGACCTCGACGGTTTCCGCTCACAAATCCTCCCCGCGTTCTTCCGCTACACGTGGCTCTGGGCCTTCCTAACCCTGCTCCTGCCCTTGGCAGTTCCGCTGCTGAAATTCGCCGGCATCCACACCGTCACCTACCTGCACGCCGGCATCGCCGTCGTCGCCATCTTGCTGCTCGGCCTCCTCCTCCGCCTCGTTGGCGCCAGCCAGGCCAAACCCCACGCCAGCCAACTTGCCTCCGCCTTCGCCGCCGCCCGCCAGACCCACGACGCCTGCGCCGCACAACTCGCCAGCCGCAGCGCGCAAGAAACCGCCCGCGTCGAAACCGAATTCAAGACCCGCTCCGAGCAAATCGAACGCGAATGGAACCTCGCCGACGAGGAAGCCAACGCCGCCCGCGCCGCCTGGCCCCGCAAACTCGAGGAAAAGGCCGCCCGCGCCAACGCCACCAACCAGCGCCTTCTCGACCGCACTATCGCCCGCCTCGATCAAAATCAGGCCGAAACCGCCTCCCGCCTCACCAGCAACGCCGAAGCCCACCTCGATTCCGTCGCCGCCTCCGCCGCCGCCCTCGAAGCCGAGATCGCCTCCAGTCATCAAGCCGCCTGGACCAGCCTCCTCGCCGACTGGCAGCCCCGCATCCAATCCCTCTACGACGCCGTCGCCAATGCCCAGGCCGACGCCACCCAGTTCTTCGCTCCCTGGTCGCCCGCCGTCGCCGAAAACTGGCAAGCCCCCGCGCAATTCAGCAACGCGGCCCAATTCGCCCGCTTTCAGGTCGATGTCCCCGCCCTCGCTGAAACCGCCCTCCAAGACCCCCGTCTCGCCCTCCCCGGCCCCGCCCGCTTCGACCTTCCGCTCCTTCTCGCCTATCCCGAGCGCGGCTCGATCCTCCTCGAGACCGCCGCCACCGGCCGCGACGAGATGATCGCCGCGCTCAACAACATCATCCTCCGCCTCCTCTCCACCGCCCCCCCCGGCCGCCTCAGCTTCACCATCCTCGACCCCGTCGGCCTCGGTCAGAGCTTCTCCGGCGTCATGCACCTCGCCGACTACGCCGATCACCTCATCAACAACCGCATTTGGACCCAACCCGCCCAGATCGATGAGCGCCTCGCCACGCTCAACGAACACATGGAAAAGGTCATCCAGATGTATCTGCGCAACGAATACGCCACCATCGCCGAATACAACGAGCAGGCCGGCAACATCGCTGAAAAATATCATTTCCTCGTCGTCGCCGACTTCCCCGCCGGCTTCACCGAGACCGCCGCCAAACGCCTCCTTAGCATCGCCTCCAGCGGTGCCCGCTGCGGTGTCTTCACCCTCATCCACTGGGATCGCCGTCAACCCGCGCCCCAGGATTTCTCCCCGGACGATCTCCGCAAAGGCAGCGTCTGCCTCGCCCACCGCGGCCACGAGATCACCCTCGCGGGTCGCGCCCTCCCCGGCACGCCCCTTGCCTTGGAACGCCCGCCCGCCCCCGACACCGCCGTCCCGCTCATCCACAAAATCGGCCTCAGCAACCGCGACTCCAACCGTGTCGAAGTCCCCTTCTCGCACATCGCCCCCCCCGACACCTCCATCTGGACCGTCGAGACCACCCACGAACTCCGCGTCCCCATCGGCCGCACCGGCGCCACCAAACTCCAATACCTCGCCATCGGCAAAGGCACCCGTCAGCACGCCCTTCTCGCCGGTAAAACCGGTTCCGGCAAATCCACCCTCTTCCACACCGTCATCACCAACCTCGCCCTCTGGTGCAGCCCCGAGCAGGTCGAGTTCTACCTCATCGACTTCAAAAAGGGTGTCGAGTTCAAGACCTACGCGACCCACCGCCTGCCCCACGCCCGCGTCATCGCCATCGAAAGCGATCGCGAGTTCGGCCTCAGCGTGCTCCAGAAACTCGACGATGAACTCCGCCGCCGCGGCGACCTCTTCCGCAAAATCGGCTGCCAGGACATCGCCGGCTACAAACGATCCGGCGGCAAGGAACCCATGCCCCGCCTGCTGCTCATCGTGGACGAATTTCAGGAACTCTTCGTCGAGGACGACAAGATCTCGCAAAACGCCTCGATGCTCCTCGACCGCATCGTCCGCCAGGGCCGCGCTTTCGGCATCCACGTCATTCTCGGCTCCCAGACCCTCGGCGGTGCCTACACCGTCGCCCGCACCACCCTCGGCCAGATGGTCATCCGCATCGCCCTCATGTGCAACGAGGCCGATGCCTACCTCATCATGGATGACAACAACCCCGCCCCGCGCCTCCTTTCCCGCCCCGGCGAGGGCATCTACAACGACGCCGCCGGCGCCGTCGAAGGCAACAGCCCCTTCCAGGCCGTCTGGCTCCCCGACGAAGTCCGCGACACCTACCTCGAGAAAGTCACCGCCGCCTCCTCCCGCTCGGGCATCGACTACCCCGGCCCCATCGTCTTCGAGGGCAACGCCCCCTCCGACGTCCGCGAAAACCCCCTGCTCCGCTCCCTCCTCGCCGCCCCGGCTCTTCAGCCCGCCGGCGCCCCGCGCATCTGGCTCGGCGCCCCCAATTCCATCAAAGGCCCCACCGAAGTCACCTTCCTCCGCCAAAGCGGCAACAATCTCCTCCTCGTCGGCCAGCGCGACGAAGCCGTCCTTGCCATTCTCTCCCTTTCCCTGCTCGCCCTCGCCGCCCAATTCCCCAAGGAAGGCGCCCGTCTCATCGTCTGCGACGGCAATGCGCCCGGCTCCTCCCCGCGCGATTTTCTCGACCGCGTCATCCAGTTGATCCCCCATCCGGTCGTCTCCGCCAAACAAAGCGACCTGCCGAAAATCATGAAGGAACTCGCCGACGACATGGCCCGCCGCACCGGCGACGAACCTCCCGGCACCACCCCCACCACCTTCGTCCTCATCCACGGACTTCAGAAGTTCAACAAACTCCGCTACGAGGAAGATTTCTCCTACGGCTCCTCCGACCCCGACGCCCCGCCGAACCCCGCCATCCTCCTCAACACGCTCCTCACCGAAGGCACCCGCCACGGCTTCCATATCATCGCCACCTGCGACAGCTTCAACAACGCCAGCCGTTTCCTCAGCCGCAAAGCGCTCGGTGAATTCGAACTCCGCGTCCTCTTCCAGATGAGCGCCAACGACTCGGCCAGCCTCATCGACAGCCCCAAGGCCAGTACCCTCGGCCTCCACCGGGCCCTCTTCTACAACGAACAGGAAGGCCAGCTCGAAACCTTCCGGCCCTACTCCCTCCCCGACGGCGAGTGGCTCGAACAAACCGGCCGCGATCTCCGGCGGTTGATCAATTAATTCCGCTCCCCGATGCCCAAACCCGCCAAGTCCCAGTGGAATTTCGGCGAACTCTTCCCGGCCGCCGAAACCCGCCGGGTGTTCTCCGTCAGCGAACTGACCGGCCAGGTCAAACGCCTCCTCGAACAACAACTCGGCCAAGTCTGGGTCACCGGCGAAATCACCAACCTCCGCGCCCAAAACTCCGGCCACATCTACTTTACCCTCAAGGACGCCGGCGCCCAGCTCTCCTGCGTCCTCTTCCGCAACACCGCCACACCCCACCGTTCCCTCCTCGGCGACGGCCGCAAGGTCATCCTGCAAGGCGACGTCACCGTTTACGAGCCGCGCGGTCAGTATCAACTCGTCGTTCGCTCGCTCGAATTGCAGGGCATCGGCGCGCTTCAGGTCGCCTTCGAGCAACTCAAGCAGAAGCTCGCCGCCGAAGGTCTCTTCGCCCCCGAACGCAAACGCCCCATCCCCCGCTACCCGCAACGCATCGGACTCGTGACCTCCCCCACCGGCGCCGCCATCCGCGACGTCCTCCACGTCATCCAACGCCGCCAGCCCGGCCTTGAAATCATTCTCGCCCCCTGCCGCGTACAAGGCCAGGGCGCCGCCGAAGAAATCGCCGCCGCCATCAAGCTGCTCAATGGCTATTCAGCCCCGGCCAGCATGACCGAACACCGCCCCGCGGATGCCCCAAGTCTCCCGCCGGTCACCCCCTCCCTCTTCCCCACCGAACCCCTCGCCCCGCCACCCTCCCCGACGGGCAAACTCGACCTCATCCTCGTCACCCGCGGCGGCGGCAGCCTCGAAGACCTCTGGGCTTTCAACGAAGAACCCGTCGCCCGCGCCATCTTCGAATCCGCGCTGCCAGTGATCTCCGCCGTGGGCCACGAAATCGATTTCACCATCAGTGATTTCGTGGCCGACTTCCGCGCGGCCACCCCCAGCGCCGCCGCCGAACTCATCACCGAGGGCGCCTTCGCCAGCCGCCAGCTCATTCGCCACGCCCTCGACCGCATGGCCCACCTTGCCATGCATCAACTCGAAGTCGCCCAAACGGCCATCGCCACCACGCTGCACCGTCTTCAACGCGTCCACCCGCGTCGCCGGCTCGAGGAACACCAGCAACGCGTGGACGATCTCCGCGACTCCCTGGCCCGCGGCGCCTTCCTCGGCTGGCGCCAGGCACAAACCCGCTGGACAACCATCGCCCACCGTCTCGCCCGACTCCGCCCCGAAACCCTCGTCGAACGCCGCCGCCAGGAACTCCACGACCTTCACCGCCGCCTTCTGGCCCAAACCCGTCGCCAGCTCGAAAATCAACGCGCCCGCCATTCCCAGCTCGCCACCCGCCTCGAACTGCTCTCTCCGCTCAACGTCCTCGAACGCGGTTACTCCATCACCACCGACGCGCAAACCGGCACCGTCCTCCGCTCGACGGCCGACACCGCCCCCGGCCAGCGCCTGAAAACCCGCCTCAAGGACGGCATCCTGACCAGCGTGATCGCCAGTCCGGAGCAGTAAGCCCGGCAACAGTCCGCGGGTCCGGCCTCCCCCCGTACCCGCGACCAAAAACGTCCAAAGCGGATCGAACCTCCCGACTGGCGGACATCATCAGCGCGCGCCCCGCCATTTCGCATTCGGCGGAACCTCAGCGCATATCCAGCAGAAACTGCCGGAAATCCAACGGCTTTCCCGAGGCATCGAGTGGCACCGCAGGAATGAGCTGCTTCTTCACCAAGTCCGCCCACGCCTCCGGGGCGCGCCCCGAATTCTCAAAATATCGCTCGATCGCCGCCTTCAACACCGGATCCACCTTCACCTTCGCCGCTCCCGGCACCACCGCACCCGCACCCGTCGGTGCTGGCGGCGCCGCACTCCTAACCGGCGTTGCCGACCCACCCAGCAACGAATCCACCGACTGCTCGCCGCCCGCCGCCCCGGCCGCTTTTGGCGGCGGCACGACCACCGTTTCTTCCTTGCCACAGCCCGTCAGGCAAACCGCCCCCGTTATCGCCACGACGGCCGTTATCCAGTTTCCACGCTTGGTGATCATAAAGCCCTTCCACCCACGACAATAAATCCCGCCGCACCCAACCTTCCAAAACGCCGGCCCAAATGCGCCGCGATTCGCCCCGCCATCTTCAGGGTTTGTAGGTCGAGTAGTTCGTCAGATTGATCCAATCCTGATTCCCGGTCACCTGGGCCGCGCCACCGCCACCCGCCCACGTCAACGTCCGCGGATCGTGCAGCTTGATCTGCGCGCCATGCCCGTCGGCGAAACCCATCCCATACGATTGCCGGTGCCGCACACTCACCGAGTCCGGCAACCCGCTGTTACCCACCATGTCCACCGCAAAAAACGCATCGTTGATGCTCCGTTCGTTCTCATCAATAAACACCCAGCGGTCACCCGGCTTGTCAATGTCCTGCTCCTTGAACATCACCTTGAAACCCGCGCCGCCATTGATGATATCCCGCCCCGCCATGAAACAGTTGGCGGAATAACTCCGCACCTTGGGCGCCCCGTTCCACGTGCTCTTGTCGCTTGGGCAGCGGTAGGTCTTGGTGTCGCCGACGTAGCGGTAAAAAGTCGTCCGGGACAGTCCAAACGTGTTGGTGGGATACCCCATGCTGGCACCGTCGGTGGGCATGTAATAAAACGCATTGTCCGATTGCACATCCCCGATCACCCACGCCTCGGGATTCTTCACATTGCTGTTACCCCAGAAACCCGTCCCCAAGGGGTTGTACCACAGATGCGTCTGCACCAACTGGTCATTGTACTCCGACGAATACAATTTCCACGCCACCGCCAGCTGCTTGAAGTTGTTCATGCAAATGGTGCTCGTCGCCTTGAGTTTGGTGTTTGCCAGCGTCGGCAGCAGCATGCTCGCCAGAATCCCGATGATGGCAATCACCACGAGCAACTCGATGAGTGTGAATCCCGCGGGCGTGGTGGAAGGCAGCGATCCCGGACAACGATGTCGTTTCATGGCAGGCCTTTCATTGCCTCATCGGGCACCAGACGCGTCGCCGGTAATACGGCAAAGGGCCCGTCCTTACTGAGGTTCGATTAAAAATTCACCAACCGCTTCCCAATGGCAAGCCCAGTGTAGCGCGAACCCGCCATGTTCTCCCCGCCCGCCCGCTACCGCGGCTACCGGCGAAAGCGCCGTGCCACACCGCCCGCCTCCGAAACGAACCGGATTTCGGGCTTGCGTTTTGGCGGTACAAACCAAGGATGCCACGCCCTATATGGAATCCGAACAAACGCAGTCCAACTATCTGATCGATTTTCTGGCGTGGCTGGAAGTCAACAAACGCCGGTTGATCACCGGTGGCGTCGTGCTGGTGGTGCTGTGGCTGGCGGTTTACACTTACACCTATTTCAAGGGCCAGCAGGAACTGACGGCCGAGGAAGCCATGTCGGCTGTCTTCAAGGCCCCGTTGGGAAACCCTTCGCGCAGCCTGCCGGACGCCAGCCTTCTGTTGTCGGTGGCGGAACGACATGCCGGTTCTCCAGCCGGACAGCGGGCGTTGCTGCTGGCCGCGGGAGCCTTGTATCAGCAGGGGAAATTTGCCGAGGCCAAGGAGAAATTTCAGAAGTTTGCCGGCCAGCACGCGGGCAGCTCCCTGGTGCCCATTGCCAACTATGGCATGGCGGCCTGCGAAGACGCGCTCGGCAATCTTGATTCCGCGCTGTCCGGCTATCAGGCCGTCGAGCAGAGAGATCCGCGCGATCCGCTGGCCCCGCAAGCCAAGCTCGCCATGGCTGTTATTCAGGAGGCGCGCAACAAGCCCGAAGAAGCCCTGAAGATTTACGACCAACTGGCCAAGGCCGAGACACGCAGTATGTGGGCATCAGAAGCGTTCTCGCGGCGCGAAATGCTGGTGGCCAAATTTCCCAATCTGGTGGTACCTCCGCCCAGCGCCCCGGTCTCCGTGGCGGGTACGAATGCCCCGGTCATGGTGCGGACCAACACCGGTTCCGCGGTGCCTTCCGCAACCAACGTGGTGATCCGTCCGCCGATGACCACCGTGGTCTCCAATGCCGCGGCGCCCGTGGTACAAGTGGTCAAATCGAACGTCGCCGCGGCGGTTTCCATCGCCACGACCAACGCGCCCGTCGTTCCCGCCGTGCCGGCACCCAAGAAGCCCTGATTCCAACCGGCGGGCGCGGTGCCCGAAACCAGCGATGGGACGGCTGAGACTGCCAGTGCAGCACTGTTTTCAACCGTGGCGCTTCTCAAAAGTCTGAGCGCATCTGGATGGCACATTGATTATGAAGTTGACGATTATCGGAACGGGGTATGTCGGTTTGACCACCGGTACGTGCTTTGCGGAGGTGGGACACCACGTGACCTGCGTGGACAACGACCCCAAGAAGGTCGCGATGCTGAACGGGGGCGGGATTCCCATCTTTGAACCCGGCTTGGAGGAATTGATCCGCAAGAACGTCGCGGCCGGACGGCTGTCCTTCACGGACAACACGGTCGAAGGGGTCGCCAAATCAGATGTAATCTTCATCGCTGTTCCCACACCTCCCCTTCCGGATGGCGGCGTGGACATGAGTTTTATTGAAAAAGTGGCGCGGGAAATCGCGGGGGCGCTCACGAGTTACAAGATCATCGTGGACAAGAGCACGGTCCCGGTGAAAACCGGTGAAAAGGTGACCGAAACCATCCGCCGCTACTGCCGGGCGGGGGTCGAATTCGACGTCATCAGCAATCCCGAATTTCTGCGGGAGGGGTTCGCCGTCGAGGACTTGATGAAGCCGGACCGCGTGGTCGTCGGCGTTACGTCGCAACGGCCGGTGGCGGCCATGCGCGAGTTGTACGCGCCGTTTCAGGCCCCGGTGATGATTACAGACATCAACTCGGCGGAGTTGATCAAACACGCGTCCAACTCCTTTCTCGCGCTGAAGATTTCCTACATCAACGCGGTGTCGGTGATTTGCGAGGCATCAGGGGCGGACGTGACGGAGGTTGCGAACGGGATGGGGATGGACGCACGGATTGGCCGGCGTTTCCTCGACGCATCGCTGGGATTTGGCGGCAGTTGTTTTCCCAAGGACCTGAGCGCCTTCATCCAGATCGCGCAGCAACTCGGCTACGACTTCGCGTTGCTGAAGGACGTACAGCGGATCAACGAGCAACAGATGGAGCGGTTCGTGAAGAAGATTTCCGACACGCTCTGGGTGTTGAAGGAAAAGAAGGTTGGCGTGCTCGGCCTGGCGTTCAAGCAGAACACCGACGACGTGCGAATGTCTCCGGCCATCGATCTGTGCCAGCGCCTGCAGAAGGAAGGCGCGGTCCTGCGGGTGCATGACCCCAAGGCGATGGAAAAGGCCCGGGCGGTGCTGCGGGATGTTACCTACGTCGAGGACATGAACGACGTGGCGACCGGCTGCGATGCGCTGGTCGTGGCGACCGAGTGGCCCCAGTTTAAGAAGCTCGACCTCGAACGCGCACGCAAAGCGATGACCCATCCCATCCTGTTCGACGGACGGAACCTGTTTGATCCGCGCGAGATGGAACGCCTTGGTTTCATCTACAAGAGCATCGGACGCCGGTGATGCTTTTGCGCGAGCCCCGCCCAAACCTTGTGGAAGAACCCAGCGCTTCCGGAGAGTTGGCGCCGGTGGAGGTGGCCGCAGGACTGGTTTTTCGCGCGGGAAAACTTCTGATCAGCCGCCGTCGGGCACAGGATCACCTCGGCGGTCTATGGGAGTTCCCCGGCGGCAAGCGGGAACCCGGCGAAACGTTTGCGGAGTGTTTACGCCGCGAATTGCGCGAGGAACTGGACGTCGAGACGGAGGTGGGCGCAGAACTGGCCATGGTCCGCCATGCGTATCCCACAAAATGCGTTCTGATCCGCTTTTTCCGCTGCCGTCTGGCGAAAGGTTCGGCCGAACCGCAGGCCTTGGGTTGCGCTGCGCTGGCCTGGGTGAGCCGCGCGGAGCTGGCCGACTATGCGTTCCCCGCGGCGGACGCACGCCTGCTGGAGCAAATCCGGCGCGATGCCGCCTTGTGGCAAGATTGAGGGAGAATGGTCGGGGCGGTGAGATTTGAAC
>CAZUUP010000136.1:0-11340 GCA_964623105.1 uncultured Akkermansia sp. | reverse complement strand
GGGAACGAGGATTTGGGCGGGACGCCCAAATCGGCACGCGGGACGCGTGCGCTCCCAGGGGCGGGGTGCCCGCGGTGTGGCGGAGTGAAAATGGCGGCGGGCCGGGGAAGAAACTGACGCGCGGGCTGCCGCGGAAGGACAGCTTTTTCACCGTGTTGCGGGACGGGATGGATGTCGATGAGTTTTCTGCGCCAGCGCTGTATTTCGGGACGACCACGGGACGGCTGTGGATGGGCCGTGAGGGCGGCGAGAAATGGGAATGCCTGTTCGACGCGCTCCCGCCGATTCACTGTGTGAAGGTGGCCGTTGTGTGACAGCTTTGAGCCGGCCGCGGGCGTGAACTTGGCCTTGTCGGACCCCGGGTGGGTGAGGTAGGCTCCGGCCAATAACAAAAAGCAGATGCCCTAATTCAACTGAGCTATGAGCACTTTTGTCTCTCAACCGGCAGTCAGGCCTTTTGGCGGGAAGCGGGGCGGGTTCACGCTAATCGAACTTCTGGTGGTCATTGCGATCATCGGGATTCTTGCCGGGATGCTGCTTCCCGCGCTGGCGGGGGCCAAGGCGAAGGCGCAGGCGTCCATCTGCACCTCCAACAACAAGCAGTTGCAACTGGCGTGGACGCTCTATGCGGCCGATTTCAACGACGCCATGGTGCGCAACGACAATCCCACGAGCAGCCTCTCGGACACGAACGCCACCTGGTGCGCCGGCTGGATGCAGAGCGCGGACGGAACTGACACCAATAATCTCGCGTTCATGCACGGGTTGCTTGGCCGGTATGCCGCCGCGCCGGGAATATTCAAGTGTCCCACCGACAAGTTCAAGTATCCGGGAAAGAGCCAGCCTTATGTGCGGAGTGTCACCTTGAACATCTTTCTCAACCGGACTGCCGGACCAGTGAATTCACCGGGCTATCCGGCGTATCGCAAGACCACCGATGTCGGCAAACCGACGGATATTTTTGCCTTTGTTCACGAAGACATCATGTCCATCGAGGATTGCATCTACCGGCTGGACATTCAGACGCCGTTGGCACCGGTGTTCGAGAACAAGCCGGCCGCCGTTCACAACGGCGGGACGACGATGGCTTTTCTGGATGGGCACACCGAGATGCGTCGGTGGAACACGCTGCAACTCAACGCGGTTGGCTGCCAGGTTCCGAGCGATAACGCGATCGATGTCAACTGGATGAAAGCGCGTGCGCGCGAGCAGTGATCCCGTTGCCGGCTGGGTCGGATGGTGCCGACGACATGAGCCCAGCAGCGCGCTGTTCGCGGGTCGCGCCGGACCAAGGGAAATGAGTCGCCATTAATTCGCCCTGTGTCACCCGCTGAAATACTTCGCGCCACCGAGTTGGTAAAGATGTTCGGTGACCGCGAGGTTGTCCGCGGAGTCAGCCTCGCCATTCAGGCCGGTGAGGTGGTCGGACTGCTGGGGCCGAATGGGGCGGGGAAAACCACGATTTTGCGGATGCTGGCGGGGATCCTCTCGCCGACCAGCGGCCGTGTCTTGCTTAACGGGCAGGATGCTCATGAGCATCCGCTGGCGGCGAGGCGGCGCATCGGTTTTTTGTCGGGCGACACCCAGCTTTACCGGCGGCTGACGCCGCGCGAGGTTTTGCTGTATTTCGGGCGCTTGTATGAGATTCCCGAGGAGCGGTTGGCGCGGCGGGTGGACCAGTTGATTGCCGAATTGGAAATCACGTCGTTCGCCAACCAGCAATGCGGCTCGCTTTCCGCAGGTCAGAAGCAGCGGGCGAACATCGCGCGCGCTTTTGTCCATGAACCTGATTTGCTGATCCTCGACGAACCCACGACCGCCTTGGACGTGATCAGCGGCCAGTTCATCGTGGAGACCATCCGCCGCGAACGGGCGGCCGGCCGGGCGATCCTGTTTTCGACTCACATCATGAGCGAGGCGGAGTACCTATGTGACCGGATTTTGCTCCTGCATGAGGGCAGAATTATCGATGCCGGCACGCTGCCGGAACTGCTTGCCCGCACTGGTGCGCGCAACCTGACGGACGCTTTTCTCCGGCACGTCAGGCCGGGGGTGTCGGCTCTGCCGGCGGATGCGGTGGCGGGTTTGCCGCTGGGTGGCGGGTGAGCGAGGGGTGTGATGAAGCTCAAAGTTCAAAGCTCAAAGCTCAAGGGAAGAGACAAGCTCCAGTTGGAAATCTGGTGGGGCGGTTGTTCCAGCTTTGGGCTTGGGATCGATGAAGTGGCTGGGGGGAGTGTGTTGGCTCGCATCCGACCGGAGCGCGGTTTGAGTGAGCGGGCGGTGGGCAAACCAGTGAACAGCGCTGGTTTTGCGTGCTCGCGTTCGTCGTCAGGCCGTCCGGCCCAACCTCCTTCGTCCTTGAGCTTTGAGCTTTGCGCTTGGAGTTTTCCCCTCTGACCTTCGATGCGCGCCGCCATCATTCTCACCATTTTTCGCAAGGAGATCCTGGAGACCCTGCGGGACCGGCGGACGCTGTTCTTCTCGTTTCTCCTGCCGATTTTGCTTTATCCGGTGCTCTCGCTCTCGCTGGCCAAGGTGCAGGAGACGCGGGTGGCCGAGCAGCAGGCGAAGGTTTCACGAGTGGCTTTGTGGGGGGCTGCCCCGGCCGGATTGCAGGATTGGCTGCGCAAGACCAACGTGATGGTCCGCCTTGAACCGGGCCGCGACCTTGCCGCCGCGGTGGAGCGCGAACTGGCGACCGGCAAGCCGCCACCGGAAACCGCCAAACGGAAGCGTGGTGAGATCGTGGCGGAACCCGTGATCGAGCCGGAGCCGTCGCCCGTGCGGGTCGCCGCGCAACAGTGGGTGCTGGAACGCAAGGTCGATGCCGTGCTGGTCATGTGGCCTGATTTTGCCAAGGACCTGGAAACGGGCGGGCGAGCCGCGCTCTCGATCTACTACGATTCCGTCCGGGAAGATTCCCGGAAGGCGCACGAGCGCCTGCACGAGGCGTTGATGGATTTCCGGCGGGAGGAGGTGCGACGCCGCGAGCGGGAACGCGGGCTGCCGGAGGGCTTCGCGACCGCCATTGCCGTGCGCGGGGAAAACGTCTCGCAGCCCAAACGCGAAGTGGGGAGCATCATTGGTTCCCTGCTACCCTTGCTGCTGATCATCCTGTCGGCGTCCGGGGGGATTTATGTGACGCTGGACCTGACGGCGGGGGAGAAGGAGCGGAACACGATGCAAACCCTGCTGTGCGCGCCACTGGATCCGGTGGAGATCATCGGCGGGAAATTTCTGGCGGCGTGGGCGGTGGTGCTGCTTTCGGCGCTGGCCAACGTGGCGAGCCTGGCGGCGACATTTGCGCGAATTGCGGCGCCGGTTTCAGAGTTCAACATTCCGCCGCTGACTTACCTGCTGACCTTTTTTGCGTTGCTGCCGGTGACGTTCACAACCACGGCGGTGTTTCTGGGGGTGGCGGTGTTCGCGCGGGATTTGAAGGACGGGCAGAACTTTCTCACGCCGGTGATGCTGGCCATCACGCTCCCGCTGGCAGTCACGTCATTGCCCGGCATTGAACTGACGGCGGCGACTTCGTTTGTGCCGATGGTGAATATTGCCCTGCTGATGAAGGGGCTGTTCATCGGGGAGGCGAAGCCCGAGCTGGTCTTCCTCACGCTGGCGTCGGCGTCCGTCTATGCGCTGGTTGCATTGTTGCTGGCGGCGCGGGTGTTCCACCGGCAGCACGTCCTGTTGGGGGGCAGCGAGTCGGTGCGCGAGTGGATCAAGCGGCCGGTGCAGGCCGGGGGCACGCCGACGCCGACGTTTGTGCTGGCTACGTTCGGGAGTGTGTTTGTCGTGATGTTTTACGGGAGCCTGCTGCTGAGTCAGAAGCATCTGGCCGCGACGATTCTGGTGTCCCAGTACGGGTTCTTTCTGCTGCCGGTGCTGTTGCTGGCGGTGTTCATGCGCTTCGCGCCGGAGCAGACCTTCGCGCTGCGCCGGCCGGGGTTGCGGGCGGTGGTGGGGTCGGTCTTGGTGGGGCTGTCGGCGTGGGCGGTGGCGGGCGGGTTGGTGATCCGGTTGCTGCCGCCGCCGGATTCGATGGTGAAGGCGATGGAAAAAATGCTGTTGCTGGGCGACGGGACAACGCCTTTGTGGGCGGTGTGGCTGCTGTTTGCGATCAGCCCGGGGCTGTGCGAGGAGATGTTTTTCCGCGGACTGGTGCTCTCGGGGCTGCGGCGATGGGGGTGCTGGCGGGCGATCGGGGTGTCCGCCTTGCTGTTCGGGATTGCACATGCCTCGCTTTACCGTCTCCTGCCCACGCTGTTTCTCGGAATTGTGTTTGGTTACCTTGTCTGGCGGAGCGGTTCGATCGTGTGCAGCATGATCGCGCATGCGCTCAACAACGGGTTCATCACGACGGTGGTGCATCTGCAACCGCGGGAGGGTGTGGATAGGATTGCCGAGATGACGGTGCTGCCGTGGAGCCTAACGCTAGCGGGAGTGGCGGTTTGTGCCCTCGGGCTGTGGCTGGTGCATACGGCGGCACGAGGGCGGGAGGTGACGGGGGTGGCGGGGGCGGCGGGAGCGTGATGGTGTGGCGCGGCGGGAGTCGGGCGGGGGAATTGCCGCAAAGAGCGCAAGGAGGCGCAAAAGGGGAGTCGGGGAGCGGGTGGTGCTGGTTTGACCAGTGCCTCGACGTTGTCCGAATCCGGGATCAGGTGGCGGAGGGGAGTGCTTTTGGGGCGTTCTTGCGGCGTTTGCCGGCGGCGGCTCCGCGCTTGGGTTTGCCGTAGTTGACCTTGGAGATGGCGGGGTCCGGTTGTCCGCCGGTGCCGCGTTTGAGTTCGCGGATCTGGTCGCGGAGCAGGGCGGCCTTTTCAAATTCGAGATGGTCGGCGGCGGCGATCATTTCGGTCTCGAGTTCGCGCAGGGTCTCGACGACGTCGAAGTTGCGGGCGGAGTCGCGGAGGACGGCATCGGCCTTGGCGTAAACCTCCTTTTGCGAGCTGAGGCTTTCCTCGACGGCGCGGCTCACGCTGCGGGGCGTGATGTTGTGTTCGCGGTTGTAGGCGAGTTGACGTGTCCGTCGGTATTCGGAAACGGCGAGAAACTTTTTGATGCTGTCGGTGACGACGTCGGCGTAGAGGATCACCTCGCCGTGGAGATGGCGGGCGGCGCGGCCGGCGGTCTGAATGAGGCTGGTCGCCGAGCGGAGGTAGCCTTCCTTGTCGGCGTCGAGGATGCCGACGAGCGACACTTCGGGCAGATCGAGGCCCTCGCGGAGGAGGTTGATGCCCACGAGGACGTCGAACTCGCCTTTGCGGAGGGAGCGGAGGATTTCGACGCGTTCGATGGCGTCGATTTCGCTGTGGAGGTAGCGGACGTTGATGCCGATGTCGCGGAGGTAATCGGTCAGTTCCTCGGCGGAGCGTTTGGTCAGGGTGGTGACGAGGACGCGTTCCTTTTGCTCGGCGCGAAGGCGGATTTCGTGGATGAGGTTGTCGATCTGGCCCTGGAGCGGGCGGACGGAGACTTTGGGATCGACGAGGCCGGTGGGCCGGACGATTTGCTCGACGATCTGCCGTCCGGACCATTCGAGTTCGCGGGGCGCGGGGGTGGCGCTGACGTAGATGCTCTGGCCCTGCATGGACTGAAACTCGTCGAAGTTCAGCGGCCGGTTCTCGCGGGCGCTGGGGAGGCGGCAGCCGTGCTCGACGAGGGTGGTTTTACGGGAACGATCGCCGGCGTACATGCCGCCGATCTGGGGCAGGGTGGCGTGCGACTCGTCGATCACGAGCAGGTAATCGGCGGGCATGAAGTCCAGCAGGGTGCAGGGTTTGCCGCCCGCGGGACGGCCGGCGATGTGGCGGGAGTAGTTTTCAATGCCGGAGCAGAAGCCCATTTCCTCCATCATTTCGAGGTCGTATTCGGTGCGCATTTTTATGCGCTGGGCTTCGAGGAGTTTGCCGTTGGCCTCGAACCAGGCGATGCGTTCGCCGAGTTCCTCACGGATGGTGAGGATGGCGCGTTTGAGCTTGTCGGCGGTGGTGACGAACTGTTTGCCGGGGTAGATGGTGAGGGCGGCGAGTTCCTCGAATTTGTGGCCGGTGAGGGGATCGAAGCGGGAAATGCGGTCGATCTGGTCGCCGAAGAACTCGATCCGCAGGGCGTCCTCGGTGTAGCCGGGACAGAGTTCGACCGTGTCGCCGCGGACGCGGAAATTGCCGCGGGTGAACTCGATGTCGTTGCGGTTGTATTGGATGTCCACGAGGCGCGAGAGCAACTGGTCGCGGGAGATTTCCTGGCCCACCTTGAGGGGGATGACCATGGCCTCGTAATCCTCGCGGCTGCCGATGCCGTAGATGCAGGAGACGCTGGCCACGACGATGACGTCGCGGCGGGCGAAGAGCGAACTCATGGTGGAGAGGCGGAGGCGCTCGATCTCCTGGTTGATGGAGGAATCCTTCTCGATGAACGTATCGGTGCGCGGGATGTAGGCCTCGGGCTGGTAGTAGTCGAAGTAGCTGACGAAGTATTCGACGGCGTTGTTGGGGAAGAAGCCCTTGAATTCGGCGTAGAGCTGGGCGGCGAGGGTTTTGTTGTGGGAGATGACGAGGGTGGGTTTGCCCGCGTTGCGGATGACGTTGGCGATGCTGAAGGTTTTGCCCGAGCCGGTGACGCCAAGGAGGGTCTGGTGTTTCACCCCTGCGTGCAGCGCCCGGGTCATCTGCTCGATGGCGCCGGGTTGATCGCCGGCGGGCGAGTAGGGGGAAACCAGTTCAAACATTGGCGGAAGTTAAGAGCGGGCGTCGGCGGGTGTCAAACGGCGGGCCGGATGGTGTCTTGCGGCGACGCGGGGGGCCGGCGGTTTCCGGTCAGCCGGCGGTGAATTGATCGACATCCACGGGGAAACCGACGCCGAGCGGAGCGGCGTTGACGGTGCCGAGGTTGATGCTGCCGGCGGTGATTTTGAGAGTGGGCCAGCCGGCGGGGGCGGATTGGTAGAGGTCGGGATGATGGCGCAGAATGGCTTTCTGGATTTCAGCGGGGAACTGGGAGAGGCCGCGATGGTAGTGGTGGCCGTTGCGTTCGACGCTGGCGATTCCGAGGGCGGCCATGACGGCGAGGTCCTGGAGGAGGGCGACGGGGCCGACGTTGCAGAGATCTTCGCCGCTCATGAGGGTGGGGCGGGCGGGTTGTTCGCGCTGGCGGAGATTGAGGAGGCAGCGGTTGGCGACGCCTTTGAAGATGCCTTTGCAGTTTTTGTGACTGGTGCCGGCGTAGCCAAGTCCGAGGGCGATGGGGAGGCTGTCGAGCGCGCCGTCGGATTCGTCGATGATGACGGGCGGTCGGTCGGTCCAGTCGGCGAACGCGGGGGCGACGTCGGGGTGCAGGGCTTGCTGGCGGTGAAGGGGTTGCTCGACGAAGAGGAGGTGGTCGAGAAAAGGGCGCAGCAAGGGGTCGTGGTGGAGTTGTACCCAAAAGGCGCGGAAGTCGCCGAGGCTTTTGAATTGCTCGTTGCCATCGAGGGAGAAGGCGAAATCGGTGCCGGCGTGGTCGCGCAAGACCACCGCGATGCGCCGGAGGCGGTCGAGGTCGCGGGGGGCGTCGCCGTTGAGCTTGAGTTTGAAGTGACGCAGTCCGTAGGCGTGGATGCAGGCGACGAGGGATTGGGGCAGGCTGTCGTCGAGCTTTTCGGCGGCGGGGATTTCGGCATCGGTCAGCGGGTCGAGGAGACCGACGGTGTGGCGGGCGATGATTTGCGGGAGGGGTTGGGCGGGGAGCAGGTCGGCGGGGGAGAAAGGGGCGAGGGCGGGATGGATGCGGGCCAGTTCGAGGCCGAGGGCGCCGGTGCGGAGCATTTCCCAGAAGGGTTTTCCGGCCGCGCGGCAGAAGGCTTCGAGCAGTGCGCGCTCGACGAGCGAGGTGCCGAAATGGGTCAGGAGGGACGGCAGTTTGTGGGCGGCGCCCCAGGCGTCTTGCAGGGCGTAGAGCTGGCGCCAGAGGTCGAAAGGATGGTCGCCGACGAGGCCGGTCGCAATTTTGAGGGCGTGCCGGATGACGTCGAGCATTTCGGTGACTTCGGCTCCGATGGGTTTGAGCGGATCCTTGGTGAACCACTTTGGGGGAAGGGCGTCGGCGGCAATGCCCTCGAAAGTCTGGTGATTGATTTCGAGGCGCAGCCGGACGAAGGCGTAGGTGGTCTCGGTCATCGTCACGATGCCGTACCGGAAGGGCATCCGGGTGCGCAGCGGGGCGAGGTGGAGATCGCCGTGGAGGATGCGGAGTGGCATGGCGGCCGGGACAGTTTGGGGCGGGGACAGAGTTGCGGTCAGGCCGGATCGGTCTTCATCTGGATCACCTGGAGGGGGATGCGGGCGATCATGTTTCCGTCCATGCTGATGTCGATGGAGTAATGGCCGGCCTTGTCGAACTTCATGCCCTGAAGGTTGAAGACGAGGTTGCTGGTGGCGAAGAAGCTGTCCTTGCCCATGCGGACCTCGACGACGGGTTCAATTTTGGGAAGCAGGCTGCGACCATCGTCGTCGATGAGGGTGAGGCGAAGCTGGTGGCGGCCTTCCTCGGCGTTTTCGAAGACAAGGCGCAGGGCAATCGAACAGTGGGGATGGACGGCGGGAAACCGTTGGACGTAAATCGAGTCGAAGGCGCCGAGGAGGCAGAGTTTGCCGTTGTAATCGACGGCCGAGTCGCACAGTGCCGCAATCTGGACATGCATAAGATTATCGCTTCGCTGGAGCCGGTTTAGACGGGGCGTCGTCGCTGTGTTGCCGGCGCCTCCGGTTCGGGGAGGCGACTTGGACGGTAGGGAGTCGGGCGGGGTTGGCGAGGGAATTTTGGGTTGCGAGAGGTTGTGGGCTGCGGATGAAGCGCCCGGCGAAAGCGGAAGGTGAAGCTGTTTTAAGAGTTGAATTCCGGTCGGGAGTGGCGGCGGCAGCGGAATGATCGAGCAGGGAAGGCGGATGGCTGCAAAGGCACACAGAGCGGGATGATCTCGCGTGGGGCGGTCAGGGGCGATCGTAGAGACGGCGGAGTTCGGCGGGGGATTTGCCGAGGAAGTAGAGCAGGGTGACGCGGGCCATGCGGGCGTAGGTGCGAAGGATGCCGCGTTGAAGGAAACGCCGCGGGGAGGTGGTGACGACGGTGTCGGCGAGGACGAGGCGGCCGACGGGGCGGAGCTGGCGGCAGAGTTCAAATTCTTCCATCAAGGGCACGTCGGGCACGCCGCCGGTGGCAGCGAGAATGGTGCGACGGACGAAGATGGCCTGGTCGGCCATGACGCGTTGTCCGAGGTAAAGGCGGAGGGCGCATTTGAGCCGGGAGCCGCGGAGGAGCAGGGGCGCGGAGCGAAAGGTTTTCCAGCACGCGCCACCAACGGCGGTGGCGTCGTGGAGGCTGGCGAGGATGGCGCGGCCGGCGTCGGGGGAGAGCCAGGTGTCGGCGTGGACCATCAGGATGATGTCACCGCGGGCCTGGCTGGCGCCTAGGCGCAATTGGTGACCGCGACCGGGCGGGGAGGTGAACACGCGGCAGCCGGCGGCGGCGGCGAGTTCGCAGGTGCGGTCGCGGCTGCCGGCGTCGCTGACGATGATTTCGGAAATTTCGGGGATGGAGTGGAGGTGTTGCAAGGTGGCGGGTAGTTCGGCTTCCTCGTTCAGCGTGGGGATTACGGCGGAGATGGTTTTCGGAAGGGTCCAGAGATTCGGGTTGGCGCGAGCGGTTTCAAAGAGTCGTTCTTCGCGGGCGAGGATGGCGCTGCCGATGAGGACCCAGGTGACATTGGTGGCGAGCGAGAGGAGGGAGCCGGCGACGGCGTCGGCGGCGGGGATGCCGTAGTGAGGGAGGAGAGCGAGGGCGGCGGCTTCGCGGACGCCGAGGCCGCCGAAGGAGGGCAGGGCGATCATGGCGGCGACGACCGGGAAGACCCAGAGGATTTCCAACCACGGGCACGGGACTGAAATGACCGCACGCAGGCAGAGGACCATGAGTCCGCAGGAAATGGCCTGGACGAGGAAGCCGAGCAGGAGTCCGTGCAGGGCGAGGCGCGGGGAGACGAGAAGCTGGCGGGTGGCGGAGGCGAAGGAGTTGTAGGTGCGGGCGATGATTGAGTTTGATGGGGAGCGCCAGCGGAAGACGAGCCAGAGGCCGGCGACGGCGGCGATGGGCAGCGCGACGAGGTACCGGCGTGGAATCGGGAGAGCGAAGGCTTGGATTTGGGAGAGCGCGCCCTGGGTGGCGGCGAGGGCGAAAGCGAGGGCGATGAAGAGGAACATCCCGGCCAGACCAAGGAAGCGGGCGAGTGGGGCGGCGGCGATGACGTCGGGGAGAGGTTGCCGGAACCAGCGGGAGTAGATGCCGCATTTGGCGAGGTCGCCGACGGCGGGGGTGAGGAGGAAAAAGCTGATGGCGTGGCCGATGGCGTAAAGGCGGGTGGTGGCGCCCGGTTGGACGGCGACGCGGGTAAGGCGGAGCACGAGATGCCAGCGCCAGGCGCCGGCAAGGAGCATGAAGCCGAAGGCGATTTCGGCCGCGAGGAACCAGCCGATTTCCATGCGGCGGAAGACGGCGGCTAGTTCCGGGAGGTGGAGCTTCCAGTAGATGAATCCGAGCGCCGCGGCGGTGAGCAGGATCGCGACGAGGGGTTTCCACGGAAAGGCTGGCTTGGCGGTCGGTGTGTCCACGGAAGTGCGAGGGGGGTTGTGGGGGAAATGGGGGAGCAATGCAATGCGGCAGTTGGCAGTAGGGCAGGGGCGTGGAGCGTGGCGCGGCGGCGGGGTTGTGCGCGGGCGGGTTTGGGTTAGGCTGCGGGCATGTCACCGGAGCAAATGGTCGGGTTTGGCGTGGCGCTCTTGATCATGGCGATCGGGGTGGCCGGCAGTGTTTTGCCGGGGATACCCGGTGCGCCGCTGGTATTGGGGGCAGCGCTGGTACACAAGTGGATTTTCAAGGAGGCGAGCGTGGGGTGGCCGGTGATCGCGGTGTTGACGGGGTTGGCGCTGGCGGCGTTGGCGATGGACCTGGTGGCGACCTGGATCGGGGCCAAGAAGCTGGGGGCGACGTGGAAAGGGATAACCGGGGCATTGTTGGGCTTGATGGTGGGGGTGTTTTTTGGGCTGCCGGGGATCGTGGTGGGTCCATTTCTTGGGGCGGCGGCGTTTGAGATGCTGGCCGGGCGGGATTGGCGCGAGTCGGCCAAGGCTGGAGCGGGGGCAATGGTGGGGTTGTTGGTGGGGACGATGGGAAAACTGGCGTGTGCGGTGGCGATGATGGGTCTGTTCGCGGTGGATTTGATCGCGCGGGCGGTGCGGGGCGGGGTGGGGAGCGAAGTGGTTTGGACTGGCCGCAATCGCGTCGGGTCTGGCGGGACTGCTCTAT
>CAZUUP010000135.1:0-11354 GCA_964623105.1 uncultured Akkermansia sp. | reverse complement strand
TGACGACGGCGGCGTCCTCGGCGAGATGGCGGGGGAGTTCACGGAGGAGCGAGCGAAGATTGCGAGCGGCGCGGGCGGGTTCGTCGTCGCCGCGCTGGAGTTCGTGGAGGAGGACGCTGAGGGCGGTCTCGGGCGCGCCGGGATAAAGCTGGTGGAAGCCGCGGCCGTGGTCTTCGCACTCGCGCAAGAGTTGGGCGCGGAGGGCTAGGCGGTCGAGGTGCTGTTCGTTGGAAAGATCGCGGGGATTGAGGGTGTCGAGTTCGGCGAGGGTTCGCTGGCGGCGCATTTGCTGGCGCGCGACGAAGGCCGGAGTGGCGCTGCCGAGGTGGCCTTCGGCGTCGCGGATGCCGGCATAGGCGGCCGTCACGGGATGGTCGGCGAGGTGGGCTTCGAAATAGCGGTCGAGGATTCCTTCAAACTTTTTGGCGGTGGGGTTCATGGGAGGTGGAGGTGACGGAGGGGTTTGGTTCGAGTTCGGCTTCGTGGAGAGTCAACGGTTACGGACGGGCCGGTCAAAGCTTTCCAATGGTGGGCCAGAGGGGCTGGAGGTCGGCGTCGCCGAGCGCCATTTTCTTGATGCCATCCTTGCCGGCGAGCGCGGCGGCCTTGGCAAGCCACTCGATGGCCTCCTGATGGTCGCCAAGCTGGCACGAGTAACAGGCGAGATTGTACGGGATGATGCTGATGTCGGGAAATTTCTTGAGCACTGCGAGGAGCTGGCTGCGGGCCTCGCGGGTGTGGCGCAGTTCGTGCAGGGCATAGGATTGGTCGATCCAACTGATCGGGTCGTCGGGTGCGACCGACGTGAGGACGCGGGCGATTTCAAGGGCTTCGGCCCAGCGACGTTGTTCGGCGTGGATGCGCCAGTGGAGATGGAGGACGTCGGGATGCTCGCGGGCGGGGAGGCGGATGCGGGCGAGTTCAGCAAGGGCCTCGGCGGGGTTGCCGAGATCCAGCCAGCCTTGGGCGAAACTGAAATAATGGGTGTCAGGCGGTTCAAGATCGGCCATCGCGGGCGGGAGTATGGCAATGACGGGTGGTTTGGGGAAGCGGATCGTGGTGGTTCACGCAAGGAATTGAACCCGCGATTCCGCCCCCTTGTTTAATGGGGTTTCATCCGCTCCTTTGCGCAGTGCCACGGTCCCCAACGCGAACGTGCGCCGCGGCGCTGTGTCTATTGAATTGAACTGCATGGCGCAGTTGCTTACGTGGGGATTTGGGAGATGCGGCGGGGATTGCGTTCGCCGGACGGCTTGGGTAGTTTCGCCCCGATGAATCCAACAGTTGCCTGCTCGCGGGGAGCAGGATGGCAAATTCTGGTTCTCGGTTTGCTGCTATCCCTGACTGCGGTGTCGGCGCGAGCGGCGGATGCGGCGGCATTGGTCGCGCTGCGGAAGAAAGCGGAGGCGGGTGACGCCCAGGCGCAGGCGAGCCTGGCGTGGATGTATTTCAGTGGTGAGCAGGTGGCGAAAGACCTGGCGGAGGCGGCCAAATGGTATCGCAAGGCGGCGGACCAGAACGATCCGGTGGCGCAGTTCAACCTGGGCAGCATGTTTGCCAAGGGACTGGGGGTGGAACGGAGCGAGAAAGAAGCGGCAGTCTGGTATCGGCGGGCGGCGGAATTGGGGCACGCGGCGGCGCAGGCGAATCTCGGGGTATTGTATGCCAACGGGGAAGGGGTGGCGAAGGATGACGCGGAAGCGGTGAAATGGTATCGCAAGGCGGCCGGGCAGGGATCATCGCAAGGGCAGTTGAATCTCGGGGTCATGTATGTGAGCGGCCGGGGGGTGGAACGTGATCTGGTCGAGGCGTACAAGTATTGGTCGCTGGCGGCGGGCCAGGGTGAGAAGGAGGCGGCTGGCTTGATGGAGGTCGTTGCGAAGTTGCTGACTCCGGAGCAGTTGGCGGAGGCAAGGCGGCGGCTGGCGACGGTCAAGAAGAGCGGGTAACAATTCCCTTTCCGAGACGTCTTGATTGAGGAGTGCGGCAATCTGCTGACGCGCCGCGACAAGTGCTAAATATGATTTCACAACGGCATCGACCGCTGGTTTATGGAGGGGGAATCGTGGTGGCCGTATGGCTGGTGGCGCTGGCGGGTTACGCCTATTCGAAGAACGCGCGCGTGACGGGTGAGAAGGTGAAGGCGTACATGCGCGAGGGCGACCTGTCCAAGCTGTCAGGCAAGGACCGGACCAAGGCGATCAACAAGCTGGCGGATCAACTCAATGCGCTGCCGGCGGATGAGCGGCGGCAGGCGCGGCTGGATGGCGAGTGGAACCGCTGGTTTCAGGCGATGACCGATCAGGAGAAGAGTGATTTCATCGAGGCGACGCTGCCGACCGGGTTCAAGCAAATGATCACCGCGTTCGAGCAACTGCCGCCGGAGAAGCGCAAGAAGGCGGTGGACGACGCGGTGAGGAATCTGCGCAAGGCACAGGAGAATCCGGAAGTGATGGCGCAGAATCCGGGGCGGGAACGTGGGCCGGCGATGAGCGAAGACATGCAAAAGCGGATCACCGCCATCGGCCTGAAGACCTACTATGCGCAGAGTTCGGGGCAGACCAAGGCTGAGTTGGCGCCGCTGCTGGAGGAGATTCAACGGACGATGGAGAGCGGGAAGCTTTTCCGACCCCGATGAACAAAGGCATTACACAAGCACAGTGCAGAACCGGCGGCCCGAGCCGGATCGGGGCGAGGGCGTTCACCCTGATTGAACTGCTCGTGGTCATCGCCATCATCGGAATCCTGGCGAGCATGCTGGTGCCGGCGATCACGCGGGCGAAGGAATCGGGGCGGGCGGCCAAGTGCCTGAACAACCTCCGGCAAATCGGGCTGGCGTTGCAATTGTATGTGGGCGACAACGACAACCGGATGCCGGTGATGCGCGACCGTACCTATGGGACCAACGCCGTGCCGCCACCACCGCCGGCATTGCCGAGTCCGGACGTTGTGCTGGCCCGGCAGTTGGCGGGCACAAACATCTGGCTGTGTCCTTCGGACCGGGACCAGGTCTTCCAGCAGAGTGGCGCGAGCTATGCGTGGAACAGCCTGCTGAACGGGCAGGACGCCGATCATCTCAAGGTTTTCAACCTGACCCCCGGACAGCACAACATCCCGGTGTTTTACGACAAGGAGTCGTTTCACAAGGACATCGGCAAGGACAAGGAAGTCAATTTCCTCTACGCGGACGGGCATATCCGCAATCTCCTCGAACTGGGGGGGACGCGGTGATTCACCTCCGGAACCTCTGCAAGATTTTCGGTGAACGTGAGGCGGTCAAGAGCCTCACGCTGGATGTGCCGGAAGGGGAGATTTTCGGTCTGCTCGGGCATAATGGCGCGGGCAAAAGCACGACCATCGGGATGATGCTGGGGCAGGTTTGGCCGACCAGCGGGGAGATTCGCATCTGTGGGTTCGACATCACCAGCCAGCGGCAGCGGGCGTTGCACCAGGTGGGGGCGATTTTTGAGACGCCGGTGTTTTACGATTATCTGTCGGGCTGGAGAAACCTGGAGATTCTTTCCCACTACACGGCGCCGACTTCAAAGGCGCGCATCCGGGAGATCCTCGACTGGGTTGGGCTGACGGGGCGTGAGGGAGCCAAGGTGCGGACCTATTCGCACGGGATGCGCACGCGCCTGGCGCTGGCGCAGGCGTTGCTGCCGAATCCGAAGCTGCTGATCCTGGATGAACCGAGCGACGGACTGGACCCGGAGGGCATCCACGAAATGCGGCAGACGATCCTGCGGCTGCAGCGGGAGATGCGGCTGACGATTCTGCTGTCGTCACATCTGCTGGTGGAGGTCGAGCAGTTGTGCACGCGCATCGCGGTGATGAACCAGGGCCGGTTGGTATTTGAGGGACCGATCGCCTCGGCGCGCCGGAAACAGGATGCGGTGCGATTGAAGACGAGCGATTTCGCGAAAGCCACGGCGGGATTGCAGGCGGCGGGCCTGATCACGGGAGTCAATGCTGGAGAAAGCGTTTTCCTTCCAGAAGGCGTGACCACCGACCAGCTGGTGCGGTGGCTGGTGAAGGAAAATTTTCCGGTGCATGAAATCTTCCGGCAGGAACAGACGCTGGAGGATTTTTACCTGGGCCTGATGAAGCCCGCGGAGAGCGCCCGGGGTGGCGGGGCGACGACGCCAGTTCCGCCCGCCGATCCAACTCGCAACTGATTCCCATGCTGCTCGCCCAACTTCGCAACGAACTTTGGAAGCTCTTCGGGAAGAAGCGCACGTACATCGGTTTCGGCATGCTGCTGGCGGCGCAGTTGATCATCGTACTGGTGTTCCGATATTCCCGCGCCTCGGCGGACATGGTGCGGACGCTCGAAGGCAACGGGCATTTCGCGCAGCAGTATATTTCAGTGCTGACGATCGCGTCGGTGATGCTGTTTCCGCTGGCCTTCATTCTGCTCCCGCTGTACGTGGCGCTGGTGGGAGGGGATCTGGTGGCGAAGGAGGCGGAGGACGGGACGTTGCGGATGATTCTTTCCCGTCCCATTTCGCGGCTGCGGCTGTTGTTTGTGAAATGGCTGGCGGGGGTGATTTTCTCCATTCTGCTGGTGGCATCGTTCGGCATTTCCGGATTGCTGGTGGCGCGGTGCTTTTTCCCGTGGGGCGGGCTGTTCGTGTTTGTGCCGGGGGAATTGTTTGCAGTGTTTGATCCGGGGGCGGGTTTGGAACGCTACTTCTACGCGCACGTCTGCATGGTGACCAAGGCCGTCACCATCACGAGTCTCGGCTTGATGTTCTCATGCTTCAACATCAAGCCCGCCGCCTGCACGATCCTGGCGCTGTCGGTGTTGTTTGTGAATGCGATCCTGCAGGAGATTCCTTTTTTTCGCGAACTGAAGCACTGGTTTCTGACGTATCACTTGAACATCTGGCTGTTCATCTTCGCGCAGCCGGTGCCGTGGTGGAAACTGGGGCAGTCGTTCAGCCTGTTGCTGGGTTTTAATGCGACGTTTTTCGCCATCGGAGCCATGGCGTTTCACACGCGGGATATCAAGTCGTGAAGCGAGGGGGGCGGCGGCGGAAAGCTCAAAGCTCAAAGCTCAAAGCTCAAGGGAAGTTCAAAGTTTAAAGTTCAAGTTTCAACGTTTGACGCTCAACGCACAACGTTCCGGGGAAGGGACGGAGCACGGGGGGAAGCTCAAAGCTTTAAGCTCAAGAGAAGCACCGAAACAGGCGGAACGGCTGAGCTTTTGAGGGCGGGAGAAAAACTGGGGCGCGTGCGCCAGAGCAGGCGTCTCATTAGCACCCGGTTTTAACCGGGTGTAGGCGAGCGAAGGATCCGTAACCGCTTCAGCGGTTTTTCCCACGTCGAGGGCAAAACCGTTTAAACGGTTTTTTGCGGTCGTCCGTCTGGCAACACCCGGTTGAAACCGGGTGCTAATGGGAGCGGAGTGGAAGTTGCCGTCGAGCAGCGTGATTCTCCGGGATCAGTCGTCACGGCCTTGGTGAACAGGCCCGGCGCTTTGTTTCTCAGGAGGACGCTGGGGTGGCGGTGGCTGGGTATGGTGGGGGCGGGATTCAGGGCCCCTGGATGCGAACTCGGAGGAAGCGTTTCGGAGCGGAATCGAGGGGGGTGTTGTCGCGGACGGTGATGGTTTCGATGGCGGTGCCGGTGCGGGAGAGTTCGGAGGTGCCGGGGGTGTCGGGAGTGCTGTTGGTGGCGGTGTAGGTCGAACCCGCGGTCCAATTGGTGAGGTTGGTCGAGTATTCGACCCGATGGGTGAGGTTCGAGGCCGCGAGGTTGCGTTTGAAGGTGAGGGCGAGGTGGCGCGTGGTTTGATTGGTGACGGACGAGAGCGTGGGGAGGTTTTGAGCTTTCCAGTGCTGGAGGAGGGTGCGCAGGGCCGCGGGGGCGTTGGTGGGCGCAGGACGATTGGCCTGGTCGGCAGTGTTGATACCGTGGCAGGCGAAGCAGGTGCGGATTTCGCCGGGTTGAAAGGTGATCCAGTAGCGTTCGCGCACGACCGGGTTGCCGACAGGATCAGTGGTTTGCCAGCTCAGGGCGCGGCGGGCGGGGACGAAGGCGGCGACGGAGCCGTCGGGGGCGATGGGAACGCTGGCGGGTGGGCCGCCGGGATTCGGCGGGTTGTCGGCGAGGGGATCGTGAAGGCGCTGGGCGAGGGGACGACGTCCGTCGCGGGGAGCACTGCCGGGGCGGAGACCGATGCCGCGGATGAGGTCGGCCTGATATAGCTGGAGGTGGGCGAGGTCGTAGATCTTCCCGTCGGTGCCGAGGGTTTGGGTGCCGCCGGGGATGCGGAGATTGAAGGGTTGCTGCTGGTCGCCGCGGTCGCGGGCGGTGACGTCGCGACTGACGATGAGGGCGAGGTTGTGGAGCCGGAGATAGGTTTGAAAGACTTTGAGGTCAACGCCTTCCTCGGCGAAGACGCGGCGTTCGACGCCCGGCACATGAGCGGTGACGGGGGCGGGACGCGGGCGGGGGCGGACCTCGACCGGATCAAGTTCCCAAAGCTGGCCGGTGTAGGCGACAAGATTGTCGGGGTCATAGTAGCTGATGGTATTTGAGAGTCCGGGGGTTAGAAGTTGTCCGGGTCCCTGGAAGCTGCCGACGGTTTGAAGGGTTTTGAGGCGGAAATCGTAGCGTGAACGGGGCAGGGCGGTGGTGCCGAGATTGGCGTCGGTGCGGGTTTCAGGCGTGTGGACGGCGATGAGGGTGCCGTCGGAGAGTTGCTGCGGGCTGCGGTAGAGTCCGGTGTGGTCGGGCGGGGGAGTGGCGGAGGTCGAAGCGGTGGCACGCGAGGTGATGTAATCGAGTCGCATCAGATCGGGGTTCTGGCCGGGCGGGCCGTGGAGGCGGACGATCTGGCCGGCGGCGTGGGTGGCAAATTCGGGGGCATCGACACCGTAGTAGTAGCCGGGCGAGGCGGCGGATTCGCGGACTTGGAGGAAGTTGTTGATGGTATTGGTGTTGAACTTGTTTCCGAAGTAGTAGAGTTCGCGGAGGTTGGGGTCGTCGTTGAAGGAGTTCTGGCGATAGCTGCCGCCGAGTTCGTGGCGGCCGATGTGGTTGAGGGTTTCCTCGTCGGTGCCGTCCTCGTTGATCTGCCAGGGGAAGAAGTGGTTGAAGTTGTGGGCGTTGAGATTGCCCGAGGCGATGCGGGATTCCGGAAAAGTTTCGGCGCGGTTGTTGGTCAACACGCTGGCCGAGGGGGATTCGTCGGAGTAGTTGAAGGTGCCGTAGGCGGTGCCGCCGGAGCGGGCGTCAGCGTCGGCCTGTTGATCGCGCTGTAGATGATCCCAACGGACAAAGATGACGCGGCCGAAGCTGTCGTGGGAAGGGGAGAAGACGCCGGACGGGGAGTGGTTGAGGAGAAACAGGTCGCCGGTGGCCGGGTCAAGGCTCCACAGCCCGGTCACGGTGGGGGCTTCCTCGTATTCGTCGAGCTGGGGATAGAGGTGGCGGCGACCGTCGCGGGGGCGGTCGCTGCTGAAGATGATGCGGTCGTCCGTGGCGTAGATGGGGCTGATGTTGTTGTAGCTGACGGGTTGGTTGGGAACCTTGGTAATGACGGGAGTTTCGCCGATGCCGAAGCCGGTGATTTCGTAAAGTTGCCAGTAAAACGCCGTGTAGTCGTATTGCCGGCTCGGGGCGCCAACGACCATGCTGAACATCGCCTTGGTTCCGCTCCAATGCACGCAAGGCTCGCGCACGGCGATGCTGTTGGTGCCTTGCAGTCCGCTGGCGCCAAAGCCGGCTTCGCGGGTCAGGTTGCGAAGGGTGCCGTCCGGGTAGCGAATCCAGAGGTCGCCGCCGCGACCGCAGCTTGAGGGACTGCCCCGGTGATTGCCGAAGACCGCGCCGATGGTGGTGAAGTCTTGGGGGATGGGCATCTGGGTGACAAAGAGCACCGGGTTGGGAAGCGTGGGGCCGGCGGCAGACAAATTGAGAGCGAGGAAACAGAGCAGGGCGCGAGCGAGGCAGGCGAGTCCGTGGATACGGCGGGGGAGCGGGTCGTTCATGGATTGGTGGTTTCGCTGCAACCATTCCCCCGATGCAGGAGAACGGCAATAGGAGGTACGGCGGGGGAGCGGTTGGGATTAAGCGGGAAGCTGTGGCCGCGCCGGTTCCGAGGCATGGCGGGCCCGGGAACCGATTGAACATAGGAAGGAACACGGAAGGGATGTCGAACTTCCGACCTGATGCGGAGGTTGGCCTGCGGGGTCCGGTGTGACGCTATGGAGCCCAAGGCTCTTTGGGGGCCTCCAGTTGCGGTAATGGCGGCGTGCGTGCAGCGGGCTGAATGAGCCCGGAATTCGGGATTCAGTCGTTGCCGACTCGGTCAACAGATTGAACCGGGTCTCCGATTCGGCAACCGGCGGCCGGTCAGAAGATCGTCTCGAGATCGGCTGCCAGGGCGCGCTGTTGTTCGAGGTCGATGATTTGGGGGAGGCAGAGGCGGGCTTCGTCGAGATGGCGCTGGGCGCGGACGTTGTTGCCGGAGAGTTTGGCGGCGCGGGCGAGGGCTTCGTGCGCATATCCGAGGTAGAAGGGGGCGAGGTGTGCGCTGAGTCGCAGGCAGGCTTCGGCGTGGACGAGGGCACCGACCGGGCGGTTGAGCAGGCAATAAACACGGGAAATCTGCCAGTAGCCGACGGAAAGGTTGGTGTCGGTGCAGTGTTCGCAGTTTTTCCAGTGCCAGAGCGAGGCCATCGATCCCTGGAGCATTAGTTCGTCCTCTTCGGGGGTGCGGTCGGGCTTTTCGATGAGTTCCCAGGTGCGGTTGAAGCAGTGGGCGGCGAAGTAGCGGTGGGCTTGGGCGATGTCGAAGGGTGGGGTGGTCATGGGGTGTTGATCGTGGCTTGGTGCGCCGGTTTCAATGGCGGAAGCCGGGCGGTGATTGGGTGAGGTTTCAGCGGTTGAGTTGGTCGAGTTCTTCCCAGCGCGCATAGAGGCGCGCGACTTCCGATTTGGTGGTTTCGAGTTCGGTCACCAAGGCGGGGGCTTCCTTGGCGCGGGTCGAGTAGAACGCGGGGTCGAGCAGAGTGCGTTCGAGTTCGGCGACGCGGGTTTCCTTGCCGAGGATGATTTCCTCGATGCCGTCCAGTTCGCGTTGTTCCTTGAAGCTGAGTTTGCGGCCGGCGGTGGGTTTGAGTGCTGGTTTTTGGGCCGACGGCTCCGGGGCGCGGGCGGGCGTGGGGGGAGGGCCTTTGGCGCGCTTCTCGCGTTCGAGGCGCTTTTCGAGGTAGTAGGAATAGTTGCCGGGCTGCACGAAAACAGTGCCGTCCTCGAAGGAGACGATCTGGTCGCAGATGCGGTCAAGGAAGTAGCGGTCGTGGCTGACGACGAGCACCGCCCCGGGGAAGTCGGCGAGCGATTCCTCAAGCATTCGCAGGCTCGGGAGGTCGAGGTCGTTGGTGGGTTCATCGAGGACGATGACGTTGCCGCCCCGGCAGAGGACTTTGGCGAGCATGAGGCGGGCGCGTTCGCCGCCGGAGAGGCGGTCCACGCGTTCTTTCACGCGTTCGTCGGCGAAGAGGAAGCGGCGCAGGTAGGCGCGCGCCGTGAGCTTTTGGTCGCCGAAATGGACGATTTCGTTTTTGTCGGCGACCTGCTGCATGACGGTGCCGTTGTAATCGAGCTGCATCCGGGCCTGGTCGATGTAATTGAAAACGACGCGCTTGCCGACGTTGGCGACGCCTTCGTCGGGTGCGCGTTCGCCGAGGGCGATGCGCAGGAGCGTGGTTTTGCCGACGCCGTTGCGGCCGACGATGCCGGTGCATTGGCCGGGCTTCAGGGAGAGGTTCAAATCGCGGAAGAGCCAGCGTTCATCGGGGCCTTCGCCGACGCGGGCGCCGGCGCCGATGAGGTCCACGGCGACGTTGCCCAGCTCGGGCGGCGGCGGGATGAGGAGGTCCATCTCGCGTTCCTCGGGCGGGGCCTCAAGTCCCTGCACTTTGTAAAAGCTGTCGAGGCGGTGGCTGGATTTGGAGCGCTGGGCGCGGACGCCGGCGCGGACCCATTCAAGTTCTACGCGGAGGAATCGCTGGCGGCGGCGCTCGGACTGTTCGGCGATTTCCTGGCGGATGGCTTTGGATTCGAGATAGGCGGTGTAATTGCCCGGATGCGCGAAGGCGCGGCCTTCGGACAGCTCGATGATGCGCGTGGCGATGACATCGAGAAAGTAGCGGTCGTGCGTGACGAAGATGACTGCGCCGGGGAAGTCGTGGAGGAACTCCTCGAGCCAGCGGATGGATTCGGCGTCGAGATGGTTGGTGGGTTCGTCGAGGAGCATGAGGTCGGGTTGGGCGGCGAGGGCGCGGCACAGGGCTACGCGGCGTTTTTCACCGCCGGAAAGCGGGCCGACGAGGGCGTCGAGGGGCGGAGTGCCGAGGGCGGAGGCTTCGGCTTTGATGCGGGACTCGAGGTTCCAGCCGTCGGCGTGCTGGATTTTTTCGAGGAAATCGTCGAGTTCGGCATCGGTGCCCTCGCCGGCTTCATAGCGGCGACGCCATTCGAGGAGGTCGGCGGCGCCGGCCTCGATGTTGGCCTGCACGGTCTTGGTGCCGTCGAGTTCGAACTCCTGCGGCAGGTAGCCGATGCGCAGGCCGCGACGGCGCGAGAGGTCGCCGCTGTCGGGTTTGTCCACGCCGGCGAGGATTTTCAGGAGGCTGGTCTTGCCGCAGCCGTTGCGCCCGACGAGGCCGACCTTTTCACCGGGGGCGACGGAGAGGGTGACGCCGTTGAGTAGATTTTGGTGTCCGTAGGCGAGGGTCAGTTCGTTGGCGGAGATCAGGGCGGGGATGAGGGAACTCATTTATTAGTGGGTGGCGGACAGGCGGTGATGGCGGCGGTTTTGCAAAGCGGGCGGAGAATAAGGGCGGATTGGGACAAACGTCGAGATGTGAACGGCTCCCCAAATCGGGAAAGTTCATCTTGAAGATGGGCTGGGAGAATTCCTCGCTCGCCCCGCTGATGTAGAAGTCTTCCATCGGCGGGATGCCAACGAATGTGGTGGTGGGCCAAGCGGCTTTCAATCCACGCAAAATGCTTTCAGGGCCTCGGGCCATTCGCTGAGTCAAATACATCGACGGGCGGTTCAGGTGCGGCTACGGCCATCGTGGCGGATGTTCTCGCCCATGCATACCTGCCGCGCCCGCAACCCGCGCCAGTCGCCCTTCTGGCAGTGCGCCCTTCGCCACTTCGCCACGTTTGTTGAAATCTACCCCCATGAGTACCAACCCCGCCTGGGACCCCTGCGCCCCGTCATCTTGCAAGTCGTCCTCAAATTCCTCGACTGCGGCAACCTTGACTGCGGCTTCGCCCGTATCCGCTGTGACCATTGCCGGCACGAATACCTCCTCGCCTTCTCGTGC
>CAZUUP010000134.1:7160-11453 GCA_964623105.1 uncultured Akkermansia sp. | reverse complement strand
AGGGTAGCTCGTTCCTCGCAACCCTGGGCTGGAGGCCGGAATCCCGTTGGGATTCGAGTAGGGAGTTTTCAACACGCAGCATTTCCAGCTCATCCTTAACTTTTCTATGCTCCACAAACTCCTCCCCCTCCTCGCCGTCCTCACCCTCGCCGTGTCGCCCGCCGCCCACGCCGCCGCGTCGCCGCCCAACGTCCTCCTCATTCTCGCCGATGACATGGGCTACTCGGATGCCGGCTGCTACGGCGGCGACATCGCGACGCCGAATCTGGACGCGCTGGCCAAGGGCGGCGTGCGCTTCACCCAGTTCTACAACACCGCCCGCTGCTGGCCCTCGCGCGCGGCGATTCTCACCGGTTACTATGCGCAACAGGTGCGGCGCGACGCGCTGCCCGGCGTCGGCGGCGGCGCGCGCGGCGTGCGCCCGGCGTGGGCGCGCCTGCTGCCCGAGATGCTGAAGCCGCTCGGCTACCGCTCCTATCACACCGGCAAATGGCACGTGGACGGCAAGCCGTTGCAGAACGGCTTCGACCACTCCTACAGCCTCGAGGATCACGACCGGAATTTCGCCCCGCGCCGCCACACTGAGGACGACCAGCCGCTGCCGCCCGTCGCCGCCGACGCGAATTACTTCACCTCGACCGCCATGGCCGATCACGCAATCAAGTGCCTCAAGGAACACGCCGAGAAATTCCGCGACCGGCCGTTCTTCCACTACCTCGCGTTCACCTCGCCGCATTTTCCGTTGCAGGCGCCCGCCGCGGACATCGCGCGCTATCGCGATAAATATCGCCGCGGCTGGGACATTGTCCGCAACGAGCGCTGGGAACGGCAAAAAGCGCTCGGCATTGTGAGGGCCCCATTGTCCCCGACGGAAAAGGAGGTTGGCCCGCCGTATCACTTCGCCGAGGCGCTGGCGAAGCTGGGTTCGGGTGAAGTGAACCGCCCGGTTCCGTGGAAGGATCTGTCCGCCGAGCAAATCGACTTGCAGTCCGCCAAGATGGCCATTCACGCCGCGATGATCGATCGCATGGACCAGGAGATCGGCCGCGTCCTCGCGCAGATCAAGGCGATGGGCGCGTTCGAGAACACGCTCGTCCTCTTCCTTTCCGACAACGGCGCGAGCGCCGAGATCATGGTGCGCGGCGATGGTCACGATCCCAAGGCCGCGCCCGGTTCGGCGGCGACGTTCCTGTGCCTCGGCCCCGGCTGGTCGAGCGCTGCCAACACGCCGTTCCGCCGGCACAAGACGTGGGTCCACGAAGGCGGCATCGCCACGCCGCTCATCGCGCATTGGCCCAAAGGTATCACTACCGCCGGCGAGCTGCGCCACACGCCGTCGCACCTCATCGACCTCGTGCCGACCATTCTCGAAATCACCGGCGCAAAGCCGCTCGCCGCACCGGACGGCAAGCCCGCCCCGCCCGCGCCCGGCCGCAGCCTCACGCCCGCCTTCGCGCGTGACGTGCTCGTGCCGCACGACAGCCTCTGGTGGTCTCACGAAGGCAACCGCGCCCTCCGCGTCGGCGATTGGAAAATTGTCGCCGCCGGCACCAACAGCGCGTGGGAACTTTACGACCTCAAAACCGACCGCGCCGAAATGCGCAACCTCGCCACGGCGGAACCCGACAAGCTCCGCGAACTCACTGCCCTCTGGGAACGCCAGACCGAAGAGATCCGCGCTCTGGCGACCAAAGATCTTCCCGCCAATGCCCCGGTCCCGGGCACGCCAAAGAAGCGTGCGCAGCCGAAGGCTGGGAACAATTGAGCCCAAATTCGCGTGTCGGGGCAGATCGAGGCGTCCGGTGGTTTTGCCGGCTGTGGTGTTCGAAATCTCTCGGAAGAACGCCGCCGTCGCGATGAGGAGGCGGAAGACCCTCGGGGAATGCAGGGTGAACCAGACTGCCCACGCCTGCCCATGCGTGGGCCAAGAACCGGAGCCTTTCTTGTCCCCGCCCTGGTTCAGCCGAACAGCTTGGTCAACGGACTTCCGCTCTCGACCATGGGCACCGGCCGGCCCTCGCGGTTGATCAGCATCAGGTCCGGGTCAATCCCAAGCGACCAGTACAAGGTTTTGGCCAGGTCTTCGGGGCTGACCGGATTCTCCTTCACGTAGGCCGCGTGGTCGTCGCTGGCGCCATAGACGATTCCGCCGCGAACGCCGCCGCCCGCCAGCAGGCAGGGAAAACAGGTGCTCCAGTGATCGCGACCCCAGCCGGCGTTGGCCTTGGGCGTGCGGCCCATCTCGCCCACAGCCACCACCAGCGTTTCCTGCAACAGACCTCGCGAGTCCAGGTCGGCGATCAACGCGGAGGCCGCCTGGTCAAACGTGGGCAGCAGATGCTTTTGCACGTCGGCGTTGTTGCGATGCGAGTCCCAACTGTAGCCATCCACGCAGTCGTAATGCACCGTCACAAACCGCACACCCCCCTCGACCAACCGCCGGGCCAGCAGGCAGGACTGGCCGAAGAGGTGCCGCCCGTAGGCGTCGCGCAAATGGTCCGGCTCGCGACGGATGTCGAGGGCGCTCCGGGCCTGGTCGGACAACGCCAGGGAAAGCGCCCGCCGCCGATGCCGGTCGAGGCTGCCCGCGGCGCCGGCGTCAATGCGCCGTTGCACCTGCTCGAATTGCGCCAGCAACGCCGCCCGATCCCGCATGGTCTTGATCGGCACTTCCGGCGCGAGCCCTTCGATGACGAACGAAAGTTCCTCCTCGGTGCAATCGCGCCAGTACGGATTGTCGTTCGCGTCGCGCTTGTCCACCCGTGTCGTCAGGGGATTGAACCCGCCCCCCAGCCAGCCCGCGTACTCGCCAGGACGGCGATACTGACCGCTCTCCTGCAATCGCCCGAGCGAGTTGGGCACCGTGGCATAGGTCGGCAGACTGCGATCCAGGCCGCCGGGTGCCTGTTGGGTGAGATACTCGACCACGCTGCCAATCGACGGCCAGTCCTGCGGGGTGGCGACAAACCCGCCGCCCACGGGAATCTGCCAGCGCCGACCCGTCTGCATGTAATGCCCGCCCCCACTGTGGTCGTTGAAGGTGTGCGTCATCGAGCGGATGACACAGTATTTGTTCGAGATCGCGGCCAGCTTCGGCAGACCTTCGGAAATCAGCAGTTCCGGGGTGCGTGAGCGAATCGGGCGAAATGGCCCGCGAATATTGGCCGGCGCGCCCGGCTTCATGTCGAACGTCTCCAACTGGCTCGGCCCGCCGAACAGAAACAGGAAAATTACCGATTTGGCCCGGGCCGGCAGCGGTATCCGGGGGGCTGAGGCTTCTGCGGCCAGCACCTTGGGCAGGGTCATCCCGAGCAGTCCCGCGCCCCCGATTTGCAAAATCTTTCGCCGGCTGAACCGGCCGACGCCGGTCCGGGCCAGCGGACGTTGAATGGTGAGCATGATTCTTACTACGCCTGCCGGGCGGGACTGGCAACTGGCTTGTGCGGCTGCGGGCCCATGCCAGACCGGTGCATGGTTTGCGATCCTGAGTTCTTCCGTTGTTTCCAATCCTGTAAATCGGATTACGGTTGCCGCAGTCGCTTCTCCCAGCCGCGGCGGAGCAACATCAAGCGCAATGAAAGTCGTCGTCACCTGTGGGCCCAGCTTCGAGCCGATCGATGAAGTGCGGCGTCTGACGAACTTCTCCACCGGCGAACTGGGCGTGTTGCTCACGGAGCAACTGGGAGCCGCCGGTCACGAGGTCTTCTGCCTCAAGGGCAGCGGGGCGACCCATCCCGATCCGGTGGCGACCGCGCGGCGGCACGTCCGCCGCTTCGACACGAATGACGATCTGCTGGCCCTGCTGGGTCCACTCGGAGCCGAAGGGGCGTGTGGCGCGGTATTTCACGCCGCCGCATTGTGCGACTACCGGGTCGCCGCCGTGCAGGACGCCGCCGGGGAGGACTGCCGGTCCGCGAAAATTGCCAGCCGCGCCGGGGAGCTGACCCTGCGGCTCGCGCCCGCCACAAAGGTCATTGGCGAGTTGCGCCGACTTTTTCCCCGCAGCCTGCTGGTGGGGTGGAAATACGAACTGGCGGGCACCCGCGACGAAGCCCTGGGTCGCGCCCAACGACAGCTCACCGAGGCGCGGACTGACCTCTGTGTGCTCAACGGACGCGCTGTCGGCCCGGGGTTCCTGCTGTGCGACCGTGGCGGTGTGATTGCGGAATTTCCGGACAAAGCCACCTTGTGCGCCGCGCTGGTTCGGCGCCTTGGTTGAACCTGTTGCCGCCGATGGTGCGCGAACTGCGGCGGGATACCCCCTTACCCCTTCACACCGTAGAAAGCCGCCGC
>CAZUUP010000134.1:0-7060 GCA_964623105.1 uncultured Akkermansia sp. | reverse complement strand
GGTTGGTCGGGAAAACGCCGGACCAGTTCGATGGCGGCGGGAAGCTGCCGGGGAAAGATCAGGATGTCGTAGCGCAGGCCAAACTGCCGCAGCCGCCCGATGCCGCGCAAAAAGCTGGGGCCGAGCATGAATGCGTCATCGGGTTCGTCCTGCACCACGTGGCGAACACCGACAAAGCGCGGATGCGCGGCCAGGGGTGCGAGCTGTTCCTCGACCCGGTCCGAGCGCAGGTCCACCCAGCCGACGACGCCCTTGATAAGCGGATGTTCGTCGGCGAGTTCGAGCAGCCAGCGGGATTCCTCGAGGGTCTGCCGGGCCTGCACGGCGATCGAGCCGTCCAGCCCGCAAGCCGCGAGCAGTGGTTGCAGATCGCCCGGGAGGAGGTCGCGGCGGATCGGCCAGTCCGGTTGCATCCAGCCGTATTGGGCGGGGTCGTACTTCCAGAAGTGCTGGTGGGAATCAATTCTCATGGCGCGATGAAAGGTCGGTGGTGGACGGGAAGCAAACCATTTGGCGCGGAAGGGGTCTGGGGAGCTTGTGGGCGGGCGCCGGGGCGCTCCGCCTCGTCATCGTGCCGGCTCCGGGTGGCGCGGGTACGGGGGAAGGTCAGGTGAGCGGGGTGTCCTGGCCGGACTTCAGCCGGCCGACGCGTTTTTTGACGACCTCGATGTGTTTGGTGAGTTCGTAGATGGTTTTGTAGAGTTCGTCCTGAACTTCCTTGTCGCCGAGGGCGGAGACGGCGGGGTTGATGCGCATCATCTCTTTCGAAATGTTCGCGCAGGCGGCTTGGATCTGGGCGATGGCGGCGGGGCGGTCCATGGCGGGAAGGCGGATGAAAAGGGTCGTGGGTGGGCCCGGTCGGTGCTCAGTACGTGGCGCGGCCACCGGAAAGGTCAAAGGTGGCGCCGGTGCTGAACGAGCAATCCTCGGAGCAGAGCCAGGCGACGAGGGCGGCGGCTTCTTCTTTCTTCCCGAAGCGGGCCATGGGGATTTTGGAGAGCATGTAGTCCACGTGCTGCTGGGTGAGTTGCTTGAGGATGTCGGTTTCGATGACGGCGGGGGTGACGCAGTTGACGAGGATGCCGGCCTGGGCGAGTTCCTTGCCGAGGGATTTGGTGAGGCCGATGACGCCGGCCTTGGCGGCGCTGTAGTGGGAGGCGTTGGGGTTGCCCTCCTTGCCGGCGATGGAGGCGATGTTGACGATGCGACCGTAGCGGTTGGGGATCATCAACGGAATCACGGCGTGGCAGGTGAGGAAGACGCCGAAGAGATCGACCTTAACGACGTGGAGCCATTCGTCGGGGGTGAGTTCCCAGGTTTTCTTGGAGGCCCCGGCGATGCCGGCGTTGTTGACGAGGATGTCGATGCGGCCGAAGTGGCGGTGGGTGGCCTCGGCGGCGGCTTTGACTTCGTCGGGTTGGGTGAGGTTGAGAACGTGCGTGTGGACTTTGCCGGCGCTGGTGAGCGTGGTGGCGGCGGTGGCGAGGGCGGCGGCATCGAGATCCCAGAGACTGACGGAGGCGCCGGAGGCGAGGAGGCGTTCCGCGATGGCGTAGCCGATGCCGCGTGCGCCGCCGGTGATGATGGCGGTGCGGCCTTGAAGATCGATGGTGTTCATGTGGACGACGGTGTTAGCGGGTTGGCGGGGAAAAGGGAAGCGTGTGTGTTGGCGGGGCGAGGTGAGGGGGGTGAGGACCGTTCGCGAGGCAGCGGTGGCTGGGATGGACGGGCGATCCGCGGTTGCGGCGGGGAGTTCAGCGGAGCAGGTTTTCCTGAAGGAAAAGGATGGTGCTGAGGAACTGGAAGTCGGCGTTGCGCTTTTTGGCGAAACCGTGTCCTTCGTCTTTCGCCATGAGGTACCAGACCCGGCCGCCGTGGTCGCGGATGGCTTTGACCATTTGCTCGGCTTCGCTCAGGGGGACGCGCGGGTCGTTTTTGCCCTGCACGACGAACAGGGGTTTGCGGATGCTGGAGGCGTGGTTGGCGGGGGAGATTTTTTCGAGGAAGGCGCGCATCTGGGGATCGCGTTCGTCGCCGTATTCGACGCGGCGGAGGTCGCGGCGGTAATCTTGGGTGTTCTGGAGGAAGGTGACGAAGTTGGAGATGCCCACGACATCCACGCCGCAGCGGAGGCGGTCGTTGTAGTGGACCATCGAGGCCAGCACCATGTAGCCGCCGTAGCTGCCGCCCATGACGGCAATGCGCGCGCCGTTGAAACGGGCGTCCTGCTTGATCCAGTCGATGACGGAGCCGATGTCCTTCACGGAGTCTTCGCGTTTGAAGCCGTTGTCGAGGGTGAGGAAGGTTTTGCCGTAGCCGGCGGAGCCGCGGACGTTGGGGTAAACGAGCGCGACCCCGAGTTCGTTGAGGTAGTAGTTGAAGCGGGCCTGAAATCCCGGGTGGGATTGCCCTTCGGGTCCGCCGTGGATGGAAATCACGACGGGCCGCGGTCCGGGGAAGCGCGCGGGGTCGGGGCGATAGACAATGGCGGAGAAGGCGAGGCCATCGAAGCCCTTGAGCTTGACGATCTCGGGTTCGACGAAGGTGGCGGGGTTCAGGCCGCCGGTTTCGCTCTCGGTCCAGCGCTCGACTTTGCCGGTGGTGACGTCGAGGGAATAGACGTCGTAGGTGGATTTGGCGGAGTTGAGGTTGAAGGCGAGGTCGCGGCCGTTGCGGTGCCATTCCAGGTTGGCCACGGTGCCGAGGGGAAGTTTGGGGGCGGGACGTTCCTTCTCTGTTTTGACATCGAGCAGGTGCAGGACGCCCACGCCGTCTTCGTTGGTGACGAAGGCGATGAGGGAGCCGTCGGGCGAGAGTTCGAATTCATCGACATCCCAGGGAATGTGCGCGGTGAGCGGTGTGTGTTTGCCGGTGGCGACGTCGATTTTCACGAGGCGACGGAATTCGGCGTCGCGGTCGGTGGTGGCGAACACGGTGAGGGCGTCGGCGGAGAAACGGGCGCTGCCGTAGGAGACCTTGGGGCCGCCTTTTTGGGTGAGGATCGAGCGGGCGCCGGTCTTGGTGTCGGCGAAGTAGAGGTAGCTTTCGTTGATGGAGACGTATTCGACGAGCAGCAGCTTGCGGTCGTCGCTGGACCAGTCGGCGATGCCCCAGCCACCACCGCTGACCTCGACGAGGAGGCGGGCGGAGCGGGGATCGCGCGGGTTGAGGAGGTGGATGTCGGCGTCGCGTCCGTTGCGGGCGGTGGAGGTGTAGGCGAGGAGCTGGCCGCCGTGCGACCAGCGGCGGCCGGAATTGCGGGATTTGCCGTCGGTGAGGAGGGTGATTTTGCCGTCGGCGAGGTCGTAGCGGTAGAGTTGGTAAAATTCCCCACCGCCTTTGTCCTGCGAAAAGACGATGAATTCGCCAGTCTTTGGTTCGAAGGATCCGCCGGCGACCGGTTCGGGGAGGAAGGTGAGTTGTTTGCGATCGCCGCCGGGCATTTTCACGTGATGCAACTGCGCGGCGTCGCCGAAGCGGGTGGTGATAATCATTTCGCGGCGGACGGGATGCCAGGCGTTGAAGACGGCGCTGCGGAATTCCAGATAGCGGGAGACGTTGGCGCGGAGGTCGGCGGGCACGGGGGGCACACCCTCGACGACGAGGTTGTCGGGGACTTGACCGTGCAGGCTTCCGGCGGCTACGAGCGCGAGGGCGAAACAGAGCAGGGGCTTTTGCATGAGTGCTGCAAGGGATGACACAGATGGGCGACCGGCGGCAACCGGGATTTTGCGGACGGGAAATCGTGCGTCGGGGAGTGGTGGTGGGTGCGGGTTGGGCGGATGCGCGGCGGTGATGGCGGGAGGCTGGGTGCGTGGGAACCACTGCTGCCGTGCGGAAGGTCACGGGATGGGGTAGGCGCGGAGGTTGCGAAATCATCACGAAGCTGTCGTGTTCCCTAGCTGAGAATGACTCTTTGGAACGCGGTGGTCCCTTGGCGTGACGGAGGCAAAACCGTTGAAACGGTTTCACTTTTTGTGCGCCGGTTTCACCCGGTTGAAACCGGGTGCTAATAAGATGGGTGGTGGTCGTTATGAAGCGACGGCGGGACGGTCGGGTTTTTGGAGGTCGGTGTGATGAGACGTCTGAACGATATCGAATTGTGGGCCGCGGTGGGGGCGTCGGATTGGACAACCATTTTCACCATGCGGGTTGCCGGGTTCCGAGAATGGAATTCTTGTGAAGACATCGCCCACAGATTTGGCCGCGGTTTCGTTGCCCCGGCGGCAGTTTCTCGCCGATCTCGGCCTCGGTTTCACGGGGCTGTCGCTCGGGGCGATGCTGGCGGGGGACGGGGTGACGCGGGCGGCGGGGGCGGAGGCGGGCGTGGGGAAGTGGTCTTTGCCAACGGGGCGGGCGCAGTTTGTGGCGAAGGCGAAGTCGGTGATCTGGATTTTCCTGAGCGGGGGTTACAGCCATGTGGAGACGTTTGATCCGAAGCCGGCGCTGACGGCGCATGCGGGGAAGACGTTTGACAAGACGCCGTTTGCGAATCCGCTGAAGTCGCCGAAGCATCATGCGCGGTTCCGGTCGGTGCCGGCGCAGGAGGTGAATGTGCGGGATGTGTATCCGACGATTTATCCGATGCAGGTCGGGTTCGCGAAGCACGGGCAGTGCGGGGTGGAGATCACGGACTGGTGGCCGAATCTGGCGCGGTGCGCGGATGATCTCGCATTCGTGCGGAACATGTGGACGACGGACAACGATCATTTTGCGGAGAACCAGATTCACACGGGGCGGCATCGGCTGGATGAGCAGCAGCCGAGTCTGGGGGCGTGGGTGCATTACGGGTTGGGGACGTTGAACGAGAATCTGCCGAAGTTCGTGGTGCTGGGCGGGCCGACGAACTCGACGACACGATGGTCGATTGACTCGTTGTATCTGGGGCCGCAGCACGCGGGCGTGCCGTTGAGCCTGGACCCGAAGAATCCGCTGCCGTTCGGGCAGCGGGATGCGCGGCAGTCGGTGGAGGAGCAGCGGGCGGAGTATGGATTGATCGACCGGTTGAACCGGCTGGCGGCGGTGGAGTATCCGCAGGACGAGGCGCTGCGGGCGCGGATCAAGGCGTATGAGCTGGCGTACAAGATGCAGATGAGCGTGCCGGAGGCGCTGGATTTTCAGCCGGAGTCGGCGGAGACGCAGCAGTGGTATGGGCTGGATCAGGATGCGACGAAGGAGGCGGGGCGGCGGCTGCTGGCGGCGCGGCGGTTGGTGGAACGGGGGGTGCGGTTTGTGCAGGTGTATCCGAGCGGATATGGGACGTGGGATTCGCATCAGAAGCTGAAGGCGAATCACGAGAAGCTGTGCCGCAGCGTGGATTTGCCGGTGGCGGGGTTGTTAAGGGATTTGAAGCAGCGGGGAATGCTGGAGGAGACGGTGGTGGTGTTTTGCACGGAGTTCGGGCGGACGCCGGGGCTGGAGTTGCGGGGAGGCGGGAAGGACGGGCGGGATCATCGTCCGCACGGGTTCACGATCTGGTTCGCAGGCGCGGGGATCAAGCCGGGGACGGTGCATGGCGAGACGGATGAACTGGGGTATCACGCGCTGGGTGAGGGGCATTACGTGACGGACATCCACGCGACGGTGCTGCGGTTGCTGGGGCTGGATAATCGCACGCTGGAGGTGCCGGGGCGGCGGCGGCTGGAGATCGATCACGGGGAGGTGATACGGGAGATTCTGGCGTGAGGGCCGGGGATGGCCGCAAAAAACGCAAAGAGTCGCAAAAGGGGAGCGGAGGCTGGCTGGGGAACTGGGTTCGGGGGATGGGGGGTGAACGGGAGGGTGTTTCCGAGAGGGGCGGTGGCTCGACATGGGTGGGGGTGGGTGGCAGGGTGAGGGCGTGAAGCATGTGAAGCTGGAAAGTTTGCGGGCGTTGCTGCGCTCGTTTGGGTCGTGTCTGGTGGCGTATTCGGGCGGGGTGGATTCGGTGTTTCTGGCGCGGGTGGCGCACGAGGTGTTGGGTGAACGGGCGCTGGCGGCGGTGGCGGATTCGGCGAGTTTGCCGCGGCGGGAACTGGAGGAGGCGCTGGAGATCGGGCGGCGGTTTGGGTTTCCGGTGCGGGTGGTTCACACGAAGGAGTTCGAGAACGCGGGGTATCTGGCGAACCCGACGAATCGTTGTTATTTCTGCAAGCAGGAGTTGTTCACGGAGCTGGAGCCGTTGGCGCGGGCGGAGGGTTTCGCGGTGATTGCGTACGGGGAGAATGCGAGTGATGTGGGGGATTTCCGCCCGGGGGCGAAGGCGGCGGCGGAGTTTCAGGTGCGCGCGCCGTTGAAGGAAGTTGGGCTGACGAAGGCGGAGATTCGGGAGTTATCGGCGGAGCTGGGTTTGCCGACGGCGGACAAGCCGCAGATGGCGTGTTTGAGTTCGCGGATTCCGTATGGCGAGGCGGTGACGCCGGAGAAGTTGCGGATGATCGAGGAGGCGGAGTATGTGCTGCGGGATTTGGGGTTTTACGATGTGCGGGTGCGGCATCATGAGTTGCCGGCACCGGATTTTTCGGGGTTGGGAGCGGCGGGTGGGGCGGTAAAAATGGAGAGCGGGAAGGGCGGCGAGGGGAGGCGGGCGCTGGCGTTGGCGCGGATCGAGGTGGGGGTGGAGGAGATGCCGAAGTTTCTGGTGGATGATGCGTATGGGCGCGTGGCGGCGGCGTTGAAGGGGATCGGGTATGCGCATGTGACGCTGGATTTGCAGGGGTACCGGAGGGGGAGTTTGAATGAGGGGAAGGGTTTGAAGGTGGCAGGTGTGGGTGGGGGAACGAAGTGACGGCGGGGATTTATGGGGGAACGACCGGGAGGGTGGCGGCGGTGGGCGACGGGGGTGGTGACTGTGGGTTTGGTTTTGTTGGTGGTGGGGTGGTGGCGGAGCGAGGTGGCGCGACCGGAGCAGGAGGTATTGCGGGAGTTTTACCGGACTGAGTATGGGCAGTTGCGGCGGGCGTGGGAGGGGCGGGCGTGGGAGGGGATCGGGGACGCGGAGTCGATCGGGGCGTTGGTGGAGGAGGCCTGGCGGGGGCAGGAGGCGGCCTTGGGGATGTTTGTCGAGCGGGACGTGCGGGTC
>CAZUUP010000133.1:0-11454 GCA_964623105.1 uncultured Akkermansia sp. | reverse complement strand
GGGGGGGGGGGGGGGGGGGGGGGGGGGGGGGGGGGGGGGGGGGGGGGGGGGGCATGGGGTTGGCGGTGGGGCCGGTGGCTTCGGCGAGGTCGCGGAAGAGCTGGGGGTTGGTGAGTTGGGCAAAGGCGGGGTCGTTATCGGGATCGAGGGAGAAGGCTTGGGAGTAGAAGTCGCGGGCGGCGGGGAGCTGGTTTTGGGCGGCGTGAACATGGCCGAGTTCGTTGAGAAGCGCGGGGTCGCTGGGGTGGGCGGGGAGGGCCCGGAGGAGGACGCGGCGGGCTTCGGAGAGTTTGCCCTGCCAGCGGAGGGCGATGGCGAGGCGAAGAGTGGCGGGGTGGTTGTGGGGATGTTCGCGGAGGATGGCGCGGGCGAGAGACTCTGCTTCGGCGTAGCGCGCGTGGGCGAGGAGCGGGAGGAGGAGGGCGAGGCGGGCTTCGAGGGAGGACGGAGCGAGGGTGAGGGCGGCGCGGTAGTGGGTAATGGAGGCCGGGTGATTGGTGGCAAGATAGTGGAGCCAGCCGAGACGTAGTTCGAGGGCGTAGGAGGAGGGTGGGGTGGTGAGGAGGGCGGCGGCTTGGGCGAAGTCGCCGGCGGCTTCGAGGCGGAGGGAGTCGCGCCAGGCGGTGCGGGTGGTGGCATCGTAGGGAATTATTGCGGGGAGCGATGCGGCGGTGGCGGAGAGGAGGGTCAGGAGGAAGGCGAGGGGGATGGCCGCAAAGAACGCAAAGAGGCGCAAAAAGGGAAAGGGGGGCGCGGGGGGGGGATTAACTGGGGTCATCTTGTCTGCGGAGTTCCCAGCCGTCGAAGGTGAGGGCGGCGATGCCTTTGTTGCGATCGAAGAGGACGGTACCGGACTTGCGGAGGCCGAGGGCGGTGGATTCGAGGAGGGTTTCGATGCGGTTTTCGCCGTGGCAGGTTTGCGTGACGCGGACTTCGGCGAGTTTTGGCCAGAAGCTGCTGGCAACTCCGACGAGGGCGCCGCGAAGTCCGCTGGCGACGATGCCGACGGGGAGGTGATCGTGCCAGCGGATGCCGTCGCGGGTGCCAAGGGGAAGGCGGGGCAGGGCGAGGAAGAGGGCGAGGAGGCGGGGGTCGCGGCCGGTGAATTGGTAGGCGTAGAAGGTGCCCTCGTGGCGTCCGAAAGCGAGGGTGGCCTGGCCGGAGTCGAAGTAGAAGATGCCGTCGAGGCCCATGCGGACTTTGAGATGAAGCGGGGCGAGGTCGCGGTTGGCGTGGCGGACGGAATAGCGGTATTCCTCATCGAGGACGAAGTTGGTGGCGGCGTCGAGGCGGCGGTTGGGGTAGAGGGGTTCGATGGTTTGCTTTTCGCGGGGCAGGTCGTTGGCGTGGAAGGTGCCATCGGCGAGGTAGCTGACCAAGCTGAAAGGGACGGTGGCGGCGCCGGGGGTTTCGAGGAGTTGAGCTTGGACGTGGATGTGGGGTTGAGGCGAGTAGCCGGAATTACCGCAGAGTCCGAGGACGGTGCCGCGCTCGACCCAGTCGCCGACTTTGACGCGGAGGGATTTGCAGGCGAAGTGGGAGAGTTCGACGGAGAAGCCGCGAGGATCGGCGATGATGACGAGGTTGCCCCAGTTGTTGAGTTTGTCGGGTTGATTGACGGGGCTGTCGGGGAGGTCATCGACGAGGTGGGCGATGCGGCCGCGGACGGGGGCGAGGACGGGTTTGTGGAAGCAGTGGTAGTCCTCGAGGCGGGAGCCGTCGCCCGTGTGGGTTTTGCCGGTGTCGTCGGTGATGACGAAGTCGTAGGCGTAACGCCAGGCGCCCTTGTGGGTCCAGCCGCCGTCGAAGCCCTGCCAGACGGTCCATTTGCCGGCGAATGGGGGCAGGAGAGTGCGGTCGGTGCCGGGATAGCGGAGACGGTTGGCGAGATGGGTTTCGAGGGTTTCTTCGGGGGTGCGGCCGATGCGTTGGGCGACCAGCGGATTGCCGACGAGACCGAGGACGTAAAGAACTCCGAGGGTGACGACGGCAAACGGCAGGGTGAAAGCAGGGATGCCGTAGTAGCTCCAGAAGCCGGCGATGGCGTCCATGACGATCGTGGACAGCGCGACGGCGATGGCGGCGATGGAAGAGCTGCGGAGGGACGGAATGAGGAAGACGCCGCCGACGGCCATGGCGATGAGGAGAAAGTTGAAGTTGAGGGGGTCGTTGAAGGCTTTGGCCGGGGAGCCGAGCATCCCGTACCGGACGGAGGCACCGACGGCGTAACCGAGGGCGGCGAGCAGGAAAAGGATGCGCGAGCGGATCAGGATGAGGGTGGCGAGGGCAGCGCCGACAAGGACGCTGGGGGTGAAAAGGAGGGCACCGAAGGATTTGAAGAAGCCCGCGAGCCAGGCGGGCAGGCCGAAGTCGTGATTGAGGAAGGCGGGGGAGTGGGAGGTAGAGGTGAGAAGGTTGCCGTAGCGGAGGGAGGCCATGTAGGCGAGGGAACTGACGACGACGAAGGGGAGGCTCAGCAGGGGGAGGCGGAGATAGACGGAAAAGATGTTGGCGAGGGTGACGGTGACGAGGAGGGTGAGGACGCCGGCGGCGATGCAAAAGAAGACGGCGAGCGGGGTGAGTTGGAATAAATGGCCGATGGAGAGTCCGACGAGCAGGGGATTGCAGGTGTAGAAGCCGGACTCGAGAAAGGCTTTGCCGAGGCCGATGAAGCGAGCGAAGGCATAGGCGGAGAGGACGGCGATGATGCCGGCCAGGCCGAGGCGGGGATTGAGGAGCGTGATGCCAAAAAGTGCGGCGCCGACAAGTCCGCCGTTCAGGAAGAAGACTTCGGCATAGCTGCGAAAGACGGCGTGGGAGAGTTCCTTCATGCCGGGATGAAGGAACGCGGTGAATGGTGAGAGAAAGAAAAAAAAGGGGAACGTTCAACGTTCAACGCCCAACGTTTAACGCTCAACCGTGAGCCTGCTGGCGGATGGTGGCAGGCATGGGGAGTTGAAGGTTGAAGGTTGAGTGTTGGGCGTTGAGCGTTGCCGTTCATGTTTCTCTGAATTTGCCCGACTGGTGAACCGGGGCGCCGTTACGCCTTCTTGAGCAGTTCGAGGTGTTTGGGGAGGCGTTCGCGGCGCTGGATGTCGGAGAGGTCCTCGGCTTCGCGGATGATCTCGAGTTCGCCGCTGGTGGTGACGAGGACGACGTTGGGGCGGTATTCGATGAACTGGAGCCACTGCGTGTTGTTGTAGGCGCCAACGGGGGAGAAGATGAGGCGAGTGCCGCGCTTGAGGGGGGGAAGCTGGATGCCTTCATCGATGGCGTCGATGTTCATGCAGAGGGGGCCGTAGATGACGCTGGTTTCGTTGACGCCGCCGACTTCGCGGTCGAGTTCGACGTTGAACTTGTACCAGAAGGCGGTGAAGAGGAGGTTGACGCCGGCGTCGGCGACGTAGGCGCGGGTGCCGTCCACGAGGCGTTTGGTGGCGACGACGCTCGTGATGAGGTAGCCGGCCTCGTCGATGAGGGCGCGGCCGGACTCGATGATGAGGCGGGGGAAGTCGCCGGGTTTGAGGGCGTGGGAGAGGGCGGTGGTGATGGCCTCGGCGAATTCATCGATGCCGGGGATGGCGACTTCGGGAGGAAGATAGACGCCTTTGAGGCGGCTCTGGGAGGGGAAGCCGCCGCCGATGTCGAGGTATTCCATGGCGAAGCCGAAGGCGTCTTCGATTTCGTAGCCGAATTTGACGAGCTTCTCGACCTCGCGGACGTAGGCCTGGGGGTCCATGATGAAGGTGCCGATGTGGCAGTGGAGGCCGTTGAGCTTGAGTTTGCCGCCGCTGGCGATGCGTTTGACGGCGTCAAGAGCCTGGCCGGATTCGAGGTTGAAGCCGAAGCGGGACCATTGGGGATAGATGCCGGCGTCGAGGTTGAGACGCATGCCGATGTGAATGGTGCGGCCGAGTTTTTTGGCGATGGTTTCGAGGTCCACGATTTCGTCGAGGTGATCGACGTTGATGGCGGCACCTTCGGCGACGGCTTTTTCGAGGGCGGCGAAGGGTTTGTGGGGGCCATTGAAGATGATCTGGTCGCCGGGGATGCCGAGGGCGCGGGCTTTGTCGTATTCCATGGCGGAGACGACCTCGGCGATGGCGCCTTCCTGGTGCATCAGCGCGCAGACGGCCTGGAGGTAGTTGGTCTTGTAGCTCCAGCCGAACTGGACGTTGGGGTAGCGGGTGGAGAAGGCGTTGTACATCTGCCGGAAGCGCTGGCGGGCAGCGCGTTCGGAGTAAACGAAGAGGGGCGAACCGAAGCGCTCGACGAGGTCGTCGATGGCTACGCCGTCGATGTGGGTGCGGACTTTGCGGGCGTAGGCGGGGCTCCAGCCGAACTTGTTCATGAGGCCGGAGCGGAGTTTGTTAATTACGGGTTTTTCGTAGGGGAGTTTCATGGGGAGGGGCTAGGGGTTGGGGGAAACAGGGTTGAAGGGTTGATGGGGCAATGAGTGCGAGGAGTAAAGGCGCTATGTTTTGCAATTTGGACCCTTGAATCCCAACGGGATTCCGGCCTCCAGCCCAGGGTTGCGAGGGACGAGCTACCCTGGGGAAGCGATGGGATCTCCCACAACCCCAACGGGGTTGCGGCCCGGGAGCAGCAGAGTGACGCAACCCCGTTGGGGTTGACGGACTTCCTCGCCCCTACCCAGGGTAGCTCGTTCCTCGCAACCCTGGGCTGGAGGACACAATCCCGTTGGGATTGAAGCAAGCAGTGGGCGTTCGGGGTCGCAACTCCACTTTCGTCGAATTGTGATTCTCCGGGCGTCATGTTATCAGGGTGCTTCGCCGCGGGTGATGGCCTTCTGGAAGGTGCTCATGTCGGTGACGAGTTCGTAGGTGTAGCGGACGAAGAGTTTGCCGGCGTCGTAGTCGGGCGCGGGCGGGACGGGGAGGCCGAGGCAGTGGCGGACCATGCGGGAGGGGAGGTTGATGCCGACGCCGGTGGCGAAATAGACCCAGGCGGGGAAGCGGGGGTTGATTTCGATGAGGAAGACATCGTCGTCGCGGACGATGCATTCGAGTTCGAAGGGGCCCCGCCAGCGGTATTCGCGGATGAAGCGGCGGGTGGCTTCGAGCATGGCGGCGTGCTTGATGGTGACGCCGGTCCAGATCTTGCCGAGGGCGGTGACACTCATCTTTTTGATGCCGACGAGGCCGAGGGAGCCACCGGCACCGTCGCCGACGCCGATGACGTTGAGTTCTTCGCCGGCGACGATTTCCTGGACAATGATCGGGTAGCCCCATTCGGCGACGAGGGCGTGGTAGTGGCCGATGGCTTCGGAGAGGGTGTAGGCGCGGTAGGCTTTGTAGAAGCTGCCTTTGACCATGACGGGGAGGCGGATTTCCTCGACGGCGGCGGCGAATTGATCGAGGGAGCTGACGACGCGGGTCTTGGGCAGGCCGATGTCGATGCGTTCGGCGACTTCGAGGAGCTTGTCTTTGCCGCGGAGTTTGAACTGCTCCATGGTGGGAAGGAAGGTTTTGAAGCCAGCCTCCGCGAGTTTGGGGGCGCGTTTGATGTAGAGGGGAAGTTCGGCGTCGAAGTTGGGGATGAGGAAGTCGATGCCTTGCTGGTCGCGGATGAAGGCGAGCCGGTCGAAGTAGGCGTCACCATCGCCGGAGGGGTAGGGCATGATGTAAGATTTGTCCACGACCCAGTCCATGTAGATGCCGGGTTCCATGGCATCGTAGGAAAGGCCGATGATGCGGGCGTGAAGGCCGGGGTCCTCCTTGAGGCTGCGGGCAACGCCGACGCCGGGGCCGGGGTTGTCCACGGCGTTGATGCCGGAGAGGGCAATGGTGTGTTGAGGGGAGGACATGGGGGGAGGGAGAGAAGGAGAGAATGAGGGAGGGGGGGAGGGGGGTGATTAGTGATTAGTAATTAGTGATTAGTGATTAGTGATTAGTCGAGGGCGGCGGTGGGCGGGGCAGGGGAGAACGGTGCGGTGGTGTGGTGGGGATGGCTGGGCCGGATCGTCGTGGGGTGTCAGGCGAGATTCAGGTTGCGGAGGCGGCTGCGGAAGTCGGCGCAGTCGCGGCGGGCTTCTTCGAGGGTTACTTCGTATTTTTCGGTGAGGAGTTGGGCGGCTTCGTCGTCGCTACGTCCGTCTTTTAGCGCCTGAAGCAGGAAGAGGCCGGTGGCGCTCACTTGGAAGCTGTCACCGGTGTTAGGGTCGAAGACGAAGCCTTCGTCGCTGAGGGCGAGTTGGGAGAGGGTGCGCATGGTGAGTGGGGTGATGAAGGGTTGGAGGGTTAGCGGCGGCGACTGGGTTCGGGGCTGGAGTCTTTGTCGCGGTCGCGATGGTCGGGGGAGCGGTGGTCGCGGGAGTCTTTGGAATCGCGGCGGTGTTCCTTTTCGGGGCGGGACTGGAATTCGTGGTTGTCGCGGGAAAGCGGGGGAGAGTGGCGGTGAGATTGGAAGTCGCGGCGGTCGTCGGGTCGATCTTTGCGGAGGGGGGCTTTGGGATTGGCGCGGCGATCGAATTCGGGTTGGGGCGGACGAAAGGCGGGAGCGGGGCCGCGGCGTTGTGAGTGGAAGCCGCCGCGGGGCGGTGGGGGAGGATTGCGATCCGGTGCGGAGCGGGGGCCGAGGTTTTCAGGACGGAAGGCGGGGCCGGGATTCTGAGGCGGGAAGGCGCGAGGAGCATCCCCGCGGAAGCGGGGCCGGTGCGGCGGAATGGTGTGTCCGCAGTGGGGGCAGACTTGTGGGTTGGCGAACGGTGGGCGGAAATCGCCCGGCGGCGGGCCGAAGTCGCGATCGCGGGGAGGAAGTGCGTGGCGGCCTTGTTCGCGACCGTCGCGTTGCGGTGGCGGTCCGCCGGACCGGGGGGCGCGGCGGAAGTCCCTCCCATGATCTTGATCGCGGCGCATCTCGGGCGGGGCTGGGGGGCGCGGGCCGCGCTCGTTTTCGCGGGCGCGATCGGATTCGCGTTCGCGGGGCGGGGGCGGGGCGTCAGGTCGGCGCGAGCCGCGTGGGCCGTCGTTTAGAGCGAAGGCTTGAGTGGCGAGGGTGGAGGCTCCGAGGAGGATAAGGAGTTGGAGGGACTTGAGTCTCATGTTCAGGGGCGGGTTCGGGGGTTGGTGTGGGGTTGGCCGGTGCTGCCGGGGCGACGCGCTCGTGCCGGGGCGTGCCAAAGAGGTGCGGCAGAGCCCGGTTGAGCGGCGTTGGGGTGGCAGGCATTTGCTGGCTGCATGATTACAGTTCAATGCCGGTCTGTTAATTCCATATTTGGAAAAAGGGGAAAATTGTTAAGGGAGTGTTAAATCTACAGATTTTCCAAAACGGGCGGGATAGGATGCGGAGAAATCGGACCAAACGGGCAGACGGAAGGCGCGAAAACATTATGGCGGGCGTGGGGCAACAGAGAGCGGGCGGGAGCGCGGGTGGCGAACGGCGGACGCGTGTGCTGGTGATCGACGATGATCGCGAATTGTGCTGGTTGATTCGCGATTATCTGGAGCCGTTGGGCTATGAAGTGGTGGCGGTGCACCATGGCGTGGAGGGGGTGGAGCGCGCGGTGGGGGAGGCGTGGGGGGCGGTGATTCTGGATGTTATGTTGCCAGGGTTGGATGGCTTCGAGGTGTTGAAACGGATCCGGCGGCAGTCGGAGGTGCCGGTGTTGATGTTGACGGCGCGAGGCGAGGAGGCGGACCGGATCGTGGGTCTGGAGGTCGGGGCGGATGATTACCTGCCGAAGACGTTTTCGACGCGGGAACTGCTGGCGCGGTTGCGGGCGGTGATCCGGCGGAGTGCGCGGGTGGGGGCGAAAACGGCGGATGCTCCGGAGGCGGAGATCGTGGTGGGGCAATTGCGGATCAAGCCGGATGCACGGACGGCGGCGCTGGGCGACCGGGCGTTGGATTTGACGACGCTGGAGTTTGACCTGCTGGCGAGCCTGGCGCGGGCGCGGGGGCGGGTGAAGTCGCGCGAGCAGTTGCTGGAAGCGATAGCGGACCGGAATTATGAGGTGTTTGACCGATCGATTGATGTACACATCTGGGCGTTGCGGAAGAAGCTGGACGATGATCCGAAGAACCCGCGGTTCATCCGGACGATCCGGGCGGTGGGTTACATGCTGATAAACCCGGAGGCGGAAGGGAGCTGAGTGATGAGGATGCGCCTGCCGCTCTACGCGAAGATTCTGTGCTGGTTCTTCCTGAACCTGGCGCTGCTGGCCGGGGCGTTGTATCTGCTGGTGCGGGCGGAGTTTCGGTTTGGGATGGACTGGGTGTTGTCGGCGGGGGCGGGAGAGCGTTTGCAGGCGGTGAGCGACATTGTGACCGGCGAGTTGAACGAGGTGCGGCGGGAGGAGTGGAGCGAGGTGTTGCGTCGATTCAGCGCGGCGTACCGGGTGAACTTTTATGTGTTCCGGGATGACGGGGTGCAACTGGCGGGGGAGACGATCACGTTGCCGGAGGAGGTGCGGGAGAGGCTGCCGCCGCCGAACCGCCCGTATGCCCGGCCGATGTCGCCGCCGTGGGGTGCGCGGATGCAACCGGCGGAGGGTTTGCCGGGGGTTGGACGGGTGCGGTCTGGGAGGGGCGAGGGAGAGGCGTTGGAGCCGGCTGGTGCGGCGCCCGGGGTGGAGCCGTTGGGATTGCCGCCGGAGGATTTCCAGCGGGAAGGAGTGCCGCCGCCGGGGCTCCGGGGAATTCCGGGGCGGGTGGAGGGCGGTGGTGCGGGGCCGATGCCGCCGCGTCTCGGTGGCGGAGCGGGAGGGGCGGCGGGGTGGCTCCCGCGGCCGCCGGTGGCGGGGGATGATCCGCCGCCGGTGCATCCGAAGACGATGTTGCGGACGACGGGGCCGACGCGGTACTGGATGCTGGTACGGACGCGGATCAATGCGGGGCTGTACCGTCCGCCGCAACCGGTTTCGTTGGTGGCGATGTCGCCATCTTTGCAGGGAGGCGGGTTGTTTTTTGATCCGAAGCCGTGGCTGGCGGTGGTGCTGGGGGCGGCGGTGTTTTCGGCGTTGTTCTGGCTGCCGTTTATCCGGAGTTTGACGCGGTCGATCGGGCGGATCAGCGATGCGAGCCGGCAGATTGCGGAGGGGAAGTTTGAGGTGCGGGTGAAGGATCAGCGGCGGGATGAGCTGGGGCAGTTGGGGGAGACGATCAACCACATGGCGGCGCGGATCGAGGGGTTGGTGACGGGGCAGAAGCGGTTTCTGGGGGATGTGGCGCATGAGTTGTGTTCGCCGCTGGCGCGGTTGCGGGTGGCGCTGGGAATCATCGAGCAGCGGGCGGAGGAATCGCAGCAGCGTTATGTGGCGGCGGCGGCGGAGAAGGCGGAGCACATGGCGACGTTGGTGAACGAATTGCTGTCGTTCTCGAAAGCTTCGCTGGGCGCGCGGCAGGTGGCGCTGGGGGCGGTCCCGGTGCGGGACGTGGTGCAGAAGGTGGTGCAACGGGAGATGACGGAGGGTGCGGTGATTGGCGTGGAGGTGGGGGAGGAGTTGCGGGCGGTGGCGGATCCGGAGTTGTTGGGGCGGGCGGTGGCGAATCTGGTGCGCAATTCGCTCCGGTATGCGGGGGATGGGGGGGCGATCACGGTGCGGGCGGTGCGGGAGAAGGAGTGGGTGAACCTGAGCGTGAGCGACGGGGGGGCGGGGGTGGCGGAGGCGGAACTGGAGCGGATTTTCGATCCGTTTTACCGGGTGGACAGTTCGCGGGACCGGGCGACGGGAGGGGTCGGGTTGGGGTTGGCGATTGTAAAGACTTGCGTGGAGAGTTGCCGGGGGACGGTGACGGCGCGGAACCGGGTGCCGACGGGGTTGGAGGTGACGATCCGGTTGGCGGCGGCCTGAGAAGATGGCGGCTCAACTGCCGGCGGACGGCGGAGCGGGAGCGGGGCGTTTTTCGAGGTGCAGGCGGGCGACCCGGGGGCCGGCCATTTCTTCGACCCGGAGGGTGAAGTCGCCGAGGGTGACGAGGTCGCCTTGCTTGGGGAAGCCGCCGAGGCGGACCGTGACCAGGCCGCTGGTGGTGGTGACGCCTTCCTGGGCGGGGGATTCGCCGACGAGTTCGGAAAGTTCGTGGAGGGGCAGGGCGCCGTCGAGGTGCCAGGTGGTGGGACCGGTCTGGGAGAGGAGGGGTTTTTCCTGATCGAATTCGTCCTGAATCTGGCCGACGATTTCTTCGAGGACATTTTCAAGGGTCACGAGGCCGAGGGTGTCGCCGTATTCGTCCACGACGATGGCGAAATGGAGCTGCCGCTCCTGGAGGAGTTGGAGGACTTTTTCGAGGCGGGCGGTTTCCGGAATGTAGATGATTTTGCGAGCGACGTGGGCGAGGTCGGCGCCGGTGCGGGCGAGGTTGCGGTGGGCGAAGAGGTCCTTGATGTGGACGACGCCGAGGGTTTGGTTGAGGTCGCCGTTTTCGCAGAGGGGGAAGCGGGAATAGCGAGTGCTTTCGGCGATGTTGAGGCATTCGGTGATGGTGGCGTGGGTGTCGAGGGCGACGATCTCGCGGCGTGGGCGCATGACTTCGCGGGCAATGCGGTGGCGGAGGTCGAGGGCGTTGAGGACGATGTCGCGGCCGAGGGCAGTGGCGCCGGCGTTCATCTGGCCGGTGGCGAGCATGAGGCGGAGTTCATCCTCGGAGTGGGAGGCGGATTCGTCAGCGGGCTGGATGCCGAAGAGACGGAGGAGGGCGAGGGAGCTTTCGTTGAGGAGCCAGATGAAGGGGTAGGCGAGGGTGTAGAACCACTGGAGGGGATAGGCGATCCAGAGGGCGGTGGGGAGGGGGTTGCGGATGCCGAAGGATTTGGGGGCCTGTTCGCCGGCGACGATGTGGAGGAAGGTGATGGCGGCGAAGCCGACGGTGACGGAGATGTAGTGGCGGAGGTCGGGGTCGGTGATGGCGAGCCAGCGGAAGAGGGGCTGGAGGAGGGCTTTGAAGATGGGTTCGCCGATCCAGCCGAGGGCGAGGCTGGCGAGGGTGATGCCGAGCTGGGCGGCGCTGAGGTAGGCGTCGAGGTGGGCGATGATGTGGCGAAGGAGTTTGGCCCGGCGGTCGCCGCGGGCAATGAGGGGCTGAAGCTGGGTGTCGCGGATTTTGACGAGGGCGAACTCGGTGGCGACGAAGAGGCCGTTCATCAGCACAAGGGCGATGACGGCGACGACCTTGAGGAGGAGCAGGATGAGGGCGGTGGAGTCCATGCTACAGGTTCACTTCACCGAACATGGCACGGAGGATGTCCTGGAGGGTGACGATGCCGGACTCCTTGCCGCCCGGGCCGAGGATGATGGCGAGGCGCTGGCCGCTGCGTTGGAGGCGCTGGAGGGCGTCTTCGAGGCGGAGGTTTTCGCCGAAGTAGATGGCGGGCTGGAGGCACTGGCCGGCGGTGCGTTCGGCGAGGGGTTCGGCGCGGTAGAGCTGATGTTTGAGGCTGACGATGCCGACGATGCGCCCGTACTCTTCGACCAGAATCGCGGGAGAGTCCTTC
>CAZUUP010000132.1:0-11488 GCA_964623105.1 uncultured Akkermansia sp. | reverse complement strand
AATGAAATCAAGGGGCAAACGCCGGTCGCTTCGTTCTTAACTGGACACCAGTGCGTTGCGCGCGGCCCTGCAGTTTCCACGTTCGGCGGCGATGAGCACCGAGCTGTCGAAAATTATTCCCTCACCGGCGGAGGTTGTGACGGGCGTTCACGGCCGGTCTCCAAGTCGGCCGCCAGTTCATCCGCCTCCTGGGTGGTCAGGTGAAAACGATTCCGCCAAAGAGCGGCCAGCTCGGCCCCGGTCTTGGGTTTGGCAGGCGCGGGAGGCTCGGGGCGGGCGAGCACCCAGCCGCGTAATTCACGCCATTCCTCGGCGGACAGCCGGCCAATGGCGGCTTCGATTTCCACAACGGTGTTCATTGGAGTAAACCTCAAACATCGGAAGCAATTGAAACCGCCTGTGGCAACCAAGCCGAAGTGTTGCTCAATCGAACTAGCAACGAAGCAATTGGCAAACCCTGAACAAAACTATGCGGGTCGAGGGGAGTTTCGTCATCATCCCAAATTTCCGCGGCGAAGGCGACCCGTTGAACCGGCGGCACAGTGTGACCGGCAGCGTAGGCAGCGGATTGGGAATAGCTGAACTCCATCACCCACAGATCGCCCTCGACCAACTTCCTCTGGCGAGCCTTGTCGAGATCCCAAGCGCGATTAAACAACGGATACCCTTTTATCTTCCCATAACTTCCCCGCAAAGCCTCAGCTTCCGGGCCGGGGCGAATGGTAAGCTTCACGTCGCGACAAGACCACTGACTCTCTGCCGCAGCGCATACGGGTGTGTCCCAAGCAACGCACAGTTGGAGTTGCGGCGAAGAGGCCTGGTCGATCCACGCTTTGGGAATCGGAAGCTGCACCCGAACGAGATCGTCTTCATGAGCGATTACGCCCTGCCAGACGAAGCGTGCCCGTTGTTGAATTGGGTTCCGAAATCGGTCGGCACTGCCACGCCCGAATCCGATGGTCCGTTTAGCGAGCGGTTGCAGCGCCTCACTTAATCGCTTGGCGACATCATCTGCGGTCAGCGCCAGAACTGCTTTCACTGCGCACGCAAACGGGCGGGAATCGCCGGGACATTTCGGACGCAACTCTTCGAACACGAAGGCGGCTTCCCGCGCGAGCAGCGGAGCGGCGAAAGAAGTTCCCCACTCTTCGCGTGGGTGTCCAAGTGCTGAGTATCCCCACACACCAGCACCCGGGAGCGAACGGTAGTCCGCATTGCTGTTTCCTGCGGAAGCACAGAAATCAGGCTTGGGGCTGTTTGCAAAACCAGGACCGACCCGCGTGAACGGACTTGGGGCGTCGGCTTCAGAAGCCAATCCCCCAGCGCTTAATCTGCCAGCTACGCCGCCACAGGTGAGAGCGTTGAAAGCCCGCGGGTAGCTGTGTAGTTCCCAACTGGGATTGTCAAAGTGCAGCGGGTATCCGGGCGATGGGACAAGCCCTGGTTGAGCGTTGCCGGCCGCAACCACCAACAGAACATCCTGATCAAACGCAAAGTTCTCTATTTCCTCAATATGCTTGAGCGTTTCCTTCCTCTGTGTGGCCGGAAGGTCGTCAAGTCTTCGTTCGCCATCAAAGCTCAGATTGAACACCCGCACATCTGGAGCTGCGGTGACGGCGGCGGCCAGTGCCCCTGAAACGCTCTCGCCGAGAATCCTTCCTGCCTGACCCGTACCCACTCGCACCTCAAGAAATCGGCATGTAGCAGGTGGAGGAGTCGCCGAGTTGCTGAGATCGACGTCTCCAAACACGACTCGGGATGCGACCATAGAACCGTGATTGTCGTTCTCTGTATTTGAGCAATTGATACCAGTAACAGGCGTTCCGCGCCGATACGAACGGAGCCAGTTGTGCTCTTGCGGCACTGCGGTATCAACCACCGCCACGCACGGCAAAGTCTGCGTTGCCCTGCTTGACGCTGTCCGCAGGGGATTACCCGATGAACTAACTTCCGGTGGCACGCTGTCCGTGAAGGCGAGAATTGGCGGGTGAATGGATTGAATCGAGTTGAACTCGTCAGCCAGCTTCCTAACCATGTGTGCGCTCAAGGTTGCACGAAGAAAGAAGCGTCCGAGATAGCTTCGGCCCTTGCCCCGCAGGGCGACGCCGGCCTGTCCGCGAAATGCTTGTTCCAGCGCCCGAATCACCAGGTCAGCCTCCAGCTCGCTGATCAATGGTTGCAGTTTGATGTAACCCTCGGCTGACTTCTGCCCGATCTCATCAAGCCATTCGTGATCAAACTTTAATTTGCCAGCAAGCCAGTCGAAAGATTCGAATGCGACAAAGCGCGCCTGTTCCCGCGCCCCGAGATTAGCAAGTTGAGCGGTCTTGCTGAGGAGTTGTTCCATGCGCTCCGGGGTCGCGTGAACAGTGGCGACACCGCTGGGACGATGTACTTCAATGAGATCCAATCCGATTCGCTCGAATAACTTCGACTGTTCTCCGCTGAAAACGACCGCCTCCACCTTCTGGCCTTGCTCGGCATCTTTGGCTTTGGAGGACTTTACGATCTGAGCCGATGGATCGGCGACAAGGTAATATCTGCGTTTGCTGAGTGGGTCGGGAGACTGACTGGCACGATGACTTACACGTTCCAACGAATTGTGCAGTCGGTGTGCTTTTTGCGGCCAACTAATATTAAGGTATTCCACATACCGTCCACCGCCGCCTTTGGCTTCGACAGAGAGTTCATGGCTCTCGTTGAGAAAGTAATTCTGCGGCTTTGCGGAAGGGGAGGGCATGGCGGCTCACTCGGCCAGAACTCTACGGCGAGCCTCGGCAATAACTATCTGTTCAGCTTCCGCGTAAGACGCAGCCGCACGGGACTGAGATAGTGTGGCACGACTGGCGGGAAAACCGAATTCCAGAGAGCGGCGTTCAGCGAACCGAACCAAGTCGTTTCCCTTTGGCTTTTGGAAAGCTATTCGCAGGTCAAATCGCCGCCAAAGCGCGTCGTCGAGAGCCCGGGGTATGTTTGACGTCGCGATGACAAACCCCTCACCGTGGGCGTGCTCAAGTTCCTGCATGAAGGCGATGACGATCCGATCCAGTTCACCCACTTCCATCGGACTGCCACGTCGCTTCGCCAACGCATCAACCTCATCGAATAACAACACGCAAGGGGTCTGCTCCGCAAAACTGAACAACTCACGGAGGCGCAGGGCGGTCTGCCCGAGATAAGCACCGATCAATGAGTCGAATCGCACCAAGTATCCGGGAAGCTTGGCTTCAGCCGCGAGTGCCGCAGCGGCGGCGCTTTTGCCGCAGCCCGACGGTCCGTGAAATAGCAGCCGCCAACGTCGGGGAAGGCCATGCTTCACCAGTTTCTCCCGGGATTTCCACTCCTGCATGACTTCTCTGAAACTTTCCCGAACTGTGGGGAAAAGTTCCAAGTCCGAGAAATGCTTCGATGCTGGGAGCGCCATCAGTGTGCCCCCAACGCTCCAGGTTGTTTGGAGCGGGGCGTTCTGCCCATTGGGCAATCCAGGCTTGGCCATTCCATTCAATGCTCCCAGAAGATCGCGTTCCGCGCGGTATTGGCCGCGGGAGCCGTGCTGCGCGGCCAGTTTCCGAGAAAGCACCGCCGCTTGGGCTAAGTCGTGCGATCCGATTGCGCGGAACAACTCAATTAATTCTCTGGTCTTTGACATGGCGGCAATTTGTCACTGGCAAAAATTACATCGGCCGCTCTTGGTTGGCAGCAAGAATGTCGGCTTCACGCGCTTGCGTGAGGCCCCGCGTCCAGTTTTACGAATTCCTTTGGCCGGGTTTCCATGCCGCGCTTGAACGCCGTTTTTTGGGCGATTCACGGCTCGGCGATGAGCTGGTTGTTGAGGATGCCGCCGAGGCGAATGTCGCTTCCCGAGGCGCTGGGATGGACAGGACGGCGGGCGCGGACGGGCGCGGCGGTGAGCGGAAAGGTCAGGGACGTGCGCAACGCGTCCCTACCAGGATTGGGTCATTTCAAATCATTCAGCACTTCATCCACGCCCTTGTCTTTGCCTTTTTTGGCGGTGGGGTCGAGGTGGGTGGTGGCGGGTTCGGCGTGGAAGCGGATGTGGCCCCAGAGTTCGGGGTGGAGCTCGGCTTCGCTGGGGGCGTCGGCGGTGATGTGGGTGGCTTTGTTGGACCAGTATTCGCGGCGCAGGACTTCGGTGCCGTCGGGGCCGCTAACGAGGATGCCCCAGTCGAGTTTGAGGCGGAGGCCGGGGGTGATTTTCAGGCCGAGGGCGGCGAGGGGAACGGCGGCTTCGAGGGTGTAGCCATTGTCGCCGTCGCTGACGGCGAGTTGCGCGGTGTCGAGTTTGGTCACGCGGTCGAAGGTGACGGAGTGGACGGGGCTGACGACCTGCCAGGCTTTGTCGGGCGGCGTGCCGGGGACGACGGCCTGGTAGAGGATGGCGGCGGGTTGCCGGCCCATGAAGGTGAGGAGCAGACGCTGGTCGCCGGGCGCGGGGGCTTTGCGGTCGGCGGGCGCGGCGGGGTCGGCGGCGATCTGGAGGTCCACGCTCGCGCCGGTTTTGAAGAGGCGGTCCCATTGCTGGCCTTGGTTTTTCAGGGGGCCGCGGCGGTTGATTTCGTAGGCGAGGTAGAGGTTTTGGTCGTCGTAGCCGATGCGGAATTTCGCGTCGCGGTCCAGTTCGGCGGTGGCGGCACCCCAGTCGGTGAGTTTGCCGTCGAGCTTGGGCTGGGACATGCGGTAAGCGTCGAGGACGGGCGAGCGGGCGTAGATGACGCGGGCTTCGCGGCTGCGTTCCCACGATTGCGCGGCGGCGAGGTCGGGTGCGCCGATGGTGAGTTCGCCGCTGAAGCGTTTGAAGCGGTCGAGGCCGGCGACTTCGACGACGCTGGCGTGGTTGTGGCCGGCGACGGCGTAATATTTGTTGTCGGCGGTGCGGGTGAAGTAGCCCTGAAAATGTTCCTGGCCGGCCGTGATGTCGTCCATGCGTATCCCGCGGGCGTTGTTGGTGCCGCTCCAGGGCAGGGCCTTGGGGTCGCGGATGTCGCGGAAGATTTGTCCGGCGAAGAGGCCGTCGGCGGTGATGATGTTCCAGATGCCGACGTTGGAATTGAAGACGAGGAATTCGCCGAGGTCGCCCGCGGGCGCGGTGGCGTGGCCGGCGAAACCAAACTGGCAGACGATCTGCGCCGGGTGCCAGGGCTTGGCGCGGGTGAGGGCTTGGACGCCCGCGCCTTCCGTCTGGTAGGTCCAGAGCACGGTGCCGTCGGGGCGCTGCACGCCGCTGGCGTTGCGTCGCGCGTACTCGTCCTCGAAGTGATAGAAATTCCCGTTGTCGAGGCGCAGCGCGACGCCGTCCCAGAGGCCGGGGAGGTCGGCGCGCTGATAGACGGGCACGCCGTCGGCGCGCATTTCCTTTACACGAAAACCAACGGTGCCCATTTGCACGCCGAGCTGGGAATCGAAGACGACGCGGGCCTGCTTGGGTTTGGGCCAGAGCTGGACTTCGTCGGGCTGGACTTGTTCATCGCCGTTCAGGTCGCTCCAGGCGCAGAGGTAATCCATGAGCACTTTGCCGCCGAATGCCTTCACAAGGCGCGGGTCGAGTAGCGGCTTGAACTGGCCCGCAATCCCGACGGCGGCGACGAGTTTCGCGCGGTCGCCGTCGTGGCGATAAATCACGCCGCACTGCTGCGACGGGCCGTGGCCGCCGGGGCGCGTGTTGACCAGGTAGAGCTGCTTGCCGACGTAGATGGGCGAATCGCTCGCGCCGTGGCCGTCGAGCGAGAGGAGATTTTTCAGGCGCGACTTGCCGGTGGCCCAGTCGAGTTCGAATTCGAGCGGGCCGTAGAAGAGCCGGCGTTTGTCGCCGGGATCGAGCTGGCCCGCGCCGCCGTATTCCGTGGGGCCGAGAAATTCCTTCTGAAATTTTCCGTCGGCGCTCCAGAGGCTCACGCGTTTGGGCCAGTAATTCCAATCGACGGCCCAGATTTGTCCGCGGGCGTCCACGGCGAGGGCGGTGATGTTTTCCATGCGGTTGGGATTCCACGGGCCGCGCTGGTAGCCGCCGGGTTCGCCGATTTCGCGGAGGAATTTTCCGGTCGCATCGTAAACGCGGATGTTCTTCCGCTCCTTGGCGGCATCGAAGACGAAGCAGTTGCCCGCGGCGTCGCAGGCGAGCGCGGTGGGTTTGCCGAGGTCGGTGGCGAGCACCTGATGCCGGCCGTTCGCGAGGTCCACTTTCACGAGTTTGCCCGCGGAGATGGCGAAGAGATCGCCGCGCGTGTTTGCGGCGAGCGTGTTGCCGAGCGCGCCGCCGCCGGTGGGATTGCCGGCTTTCGGGAGCGGGAGGTCGCGGACGATTTTGCCGGTGGCGGCGTCGAGAATTTCGAGGCGCTCGGTGACGAGCGTGTCCACGGGCGGTTCGCCGCCGAGATATTTCAGCGGCGCGACGCCATAGACGCGGCAGCGCTTGAGGTCGAGCGTCTGGCCGCCCTGATCCTGGCGCACGCCGCTCGGGTAATGGGCCTTGGTGTCCCATTGTTTCACGACGCGCAGGCGCACGGCGCGCGTGCTGACTTCGCGGCCGAAGTCCACGTAGCCATCGAGGTAGCGGGCGTTGGAATTGTGCAGCGGGTCGGGCTGGTAATAATGGCGGAGCGCCTGGTGATAGGTGGCGACCTGCTCCCAACCGGCGGTCGAGGCGATGTCCACGGGCGCGCCGGCGGGGCCGGTGAAGACGTCCACTTCGGTGACCGCGCCGTCGATTTCCTTGAGCGCGAGGCCGCGCACGGTTTGCGGCTGCTTCCATTCGAGCGCGTAAATGGCGGGTTCGGCGACACTGAGCGGATCGGTGCGTTGCGCGTCCCACGAGCCGTCGGGGGCGACCTTGCCGCTGTTCACGCGCACGGTGGCGGCGGGGAAAAGATTTTCGAAACGGCGGTTCAACATTTTCATGCCCTCGAGGCGGCGCATCCAGAGATCACCGTCGGCGTCGGCGAGATTGCGCTTGGGCTTCTTCGCGTTCACGTCGGCGAGGTCGAGCGAGGGCGCGCCTTTTTTATCTTCCACATCGGCGAGCAGATCGTCGGTCGCGTCGGTGCCACCCTTGGTGAACGTCATGCGGAGCGCGCGCGTGCTGGTGCCCGCGGGGAGCGCGACGACGGCCCACGCGCTTTTGTCGGTGAGCGGGACGGGCTGCCAGTCGGCGCGCTCGTTGACGCGCGGCGGATAGGGCGCGGCGGGCTTGAGGACGCTGAGCTGGAACTGGACTTTCTCCTCGGCGGGGGGCGGCGGAAACACGAGCGAGCCAATGGACACGGGCTTCTGGAAGGCGATGACGATGTGCTGGCGGCGGTCGGGATTCTTCGTGGATTCGAGCCAGGTGAGGCCGTGGTTCGCGCCCTGGCCGGGCGGCGTGTCCTTGAGGCGGAGGAGGCGGAGGAAATCGGTGCGCGGGTCGGGGACATCCTCGTGCGCGGCGCGGGGTTTGCGCGGGATGCCGTAGGCGGGAAGGCAGTTGAGGAGATCGACATCGACCGCGCCGGCAGCGTTGTTGAGCCAGTTGTCGGTGGCGTGGATGGCGAGGAAAATCTGGTTGTTGTGCGCGGCGAAACCTTGCAGGCCGCGTTTGCGCTCGGCGGTCGGCTGGAGCATCGCGACGGTGCGGACTTTCTTCGTCTCGATGTCCACGGCCCAGATGGCCTCGGTTTTTTTGTCCATGCCGGCTTTGGCGAAATTGTCGGCGCTGGCCATGTTGAAAACGGTTTTGCCATCCGTCGCGAGCATCCAGGAACCGGTGAAGCCCTCGAAGGAATGATGCCCCCAATGTTTGCGGCCCTCGAGGTCGCACTCGATCAACGACACGCCGCTCTCGGCGACGGGTGCGCCGAGGAACACGCGGTCGCCGGCCACGCAGGCCGAGTGCGGCGGCGTATGGTCCGCGAGCCAACCGCCGGAGCCGCTCGCGCCGGTGAGCCACGCGGGGCGCTCGGGGAAATGGCTGCTGATGTTCGGGTAAGCGGTCATTTCGTAGCGCAGCTCGAGCGGCGGATGGGTGATGGCTTTCCACTTGTAGGTGCCGGGCGAAACGTAGTTGCCGGCCTCATCTTTCAAATCCCACGCGACGGAATTTTTGCCGGCGGGCTGCGGCGTGTTGGCGATGAGGTTGCGGACGCGCGTGCCGTCGGGGCGATCGACGACGAGCGTGACCTTGCCGGCCTGCGCAAGCTCGTAGGAGAGCTGGAGCGGCGGCTCGGTGGAGGTGGGTTTCGCGATGGCGGGCGCTGGCTGTTCGCCGAGATCGGTGAAAACGTGGAAGCCGGCGAGGCGGGCGATGGGGCCTTCGCTGGTCTTGGTGATGAGGAGGCGCAAGGCGCGGGTCTGGACGGGATCGAAGGTGAGCCAGCGACGCGGGCCGTCCTGCGTTTGCTTGAACTGGCGCAGAGTTTTCCATTCCTGCTCGGTGGCCGCGGCGGCGTTGATACCGGACGGGCCGTTGAAGACCTGGAGTTCAAACGCGCTGAAATTTTCCTGCATCAAGACGCCATCGACACGGCGCGCGTCGGGCCACGAGAGCACGAACCACGCGGGCTGCAGCTCGGTGACGGGCGGGCGCGTGACGAGGCCCTGGTTGTCCTTGCCGGCATTGACCCACTCGCCGTGGCCGCGGGTGAGGTGGCCGGCGTCGTGCGTGTAGGGCGGCGAAAATTGCGAAGTCGCGGTGTGCTCGGTGTCGGCGTTGGCAACGGCGGCGGGCGTGTGATTCGCGAGGCGTGGCGCGAGCAGGCGCAGGAACGGCGACTGGCGCGAGTCGCGCGGCACGGACGCGGAGACCAGCAGCGCGCGGGTCTTCGTGCCCGGCGGCAACGGGGCGAAACGCGGCGCGGACTGGCTGGGCTGGACCTCGATGGCGAGCCAGTCGTCCGCGCGCGACGGTTCGGGTGGGAGCGGCGCGTCGGGCTTGTGGACGCGCAATTCGCCGACGCTGCCGAGCACGGTGCCGAGGGCGACGGGCTGCTTGAAGACGAGGAGATATTGGAGGCTCGCGGTCGGCTTGCGCGATGCGGCACCGCGACGCGCAGGGGCCGGGGCGTTGACGCCATCGAGCCCGAGAAGCTCGCGAATGGCGGCGGGTTCGAGCGGTTCAGCGCCGTCAGCGTTTAGGATGCGGCACGCGGCGAGATCGAGGGCGGCGGCGGTGATCGCGGGATCGAGCACGGCGGCGCGGGCGGGAGCGGCGGCGAGGAGGAGAAGGAGGGAAAGGGTGACGGAGAGAGGGAGGGAGAGAAGGAGGGACGGAGAGACGGGGAGACGGAGAGATGGAGGGATGGGGAGAGGGAGAGACAGGGAGACAGAGGGAGGGGGGGAGGGGGTCATGGGAGGGGCCGCCAGGGGGGCGGGGTGGAGGAGGAGGAGGAGGCGGGGCGCGCGGACTATTCGTCCTTCTTTTTGGCAGCGCCGCCGAGGGTGACTTCGATACCGTATTCGCGGGCGAGGACTTGGTGGGCCTGACCGGCCCAGTGGGTGGTGAGGAAGTTCTTGCAGACTTTCTTGTAGGAATTGACGGCGGCGTTCTTGTCACCCTTGCTTTCGTGAACCTTGCCGGAGCGGAAGAGGGCTTCGGCGGCGCGGTCAGGGAAGAAGTTCATGATGCTGACGAGGGTTTGGAGGGAGGCATCGTATTGCTTGAGGGAGTTCTGGCACTGGGAGATGCGGAAGAGGCTTTCGGGTTCGCGCTGGGATTGCTGGTAGGCGGCGATGGCGTCGGGGAGCAGGCCGGCCTGGTTGCAGATTTCGGCGAGGCGCCAGTTGAGGCCGGCGGAGTTTTTGGGGTAGCGGGCAATCATGGCGCGGTAGCGGGCGATGGATTCCTTGCTGTTGCCTTCGCGGAGGAAGCTCTCGGCAACGCGGGCGTCGCCGGTGTAGGTGTCCTTGGTCTGCTGATAATAATGGCGGGCCTGGCTGCCTTTGTTGATGCCGACGAGGTAGTCGCCGAACTCGAATTTTATGCTGTCGTCATCGGGGTATTTGGTGAGGAGGGCTTCGTAGCGTTTGCCGGCGAGTTCATTGGTGCCGATGGCGGAGAAATTGCGGGCAATGTAGAGGTTGATGGATTTGAAGCCGGGGTGGTCCTTGGTTTCGGCGAGTTTGGGGTCGAGGAAGCCGGCGATGCCGACGGCGATGGAGCGGCGTTTTTCCAAGCCGGCGTCGCCGAAGATGGGGTGGATGTAGTGATGGTGCATCATGTTGGACGACTCGGCGGCGAGCTGGACGGCGGCTTCCTTGGCGTGGTTTTTCACCGCGAGTTCGTAGGCTTCGGCGAACTTGTTTTCGTAGAGGAGCTGCCACGTGTAGCGCTGGAGGGCGGAGGAGCGGATCTGGTCGATGTCGGTGTAGGGTTGCTCAGCGAGGAAGCGGAGGTGGTCGAGGGATTTGAGGGGTTTCTTGAGGCCCCAGTAGATGGAGACGAGTTTCCAGCGGGCGCGGGTGGCGGCGGTGGTCTTGGGGAAGGCGTCGATGACTTTTTCGAAGGCAGCGGCGGAGGCGTCGGCATCGCCGGACTGGGTGAAGCAGATGCCGACGGAGTAGAGGGCTTCGATGGCTTCGGGCGAGTCGGGATAGTAGTCCATGACGTCGCGGAATTCCTTGGCTGCGGTGTTGACCTGGCCGAGCTGGCGGGTGCATTCGGCGGACTTGAGGAGGGCGTAGGACGCGGCGGCGGATTTGTTGTAAAGCTGGAGGAAGTGTTCGTACGCGGATTTGGCGGCCTTGTAGTCCTTCTTGGTGAAGAACTGTTCGGCCTGCTTCATGGCGTAGCGTTCCTCCTCGGTGAGGGCGCCCCAGCGGTCGGCGGCAAGGGTGGCGGCCTTGGCGCGGGGGGCGGCGGCGAGGGTGAAATGGAGCAGGAAGGCGAGGGCGGCGAGGGCGAGGGCGAGGGGGCGCGTTTTCATTTGTCGATCTCGGTGGCGAGGATGATGGCGGCGTCGGCCTGATTGACGAGGTCCATGACTTTGACGGCGAGGCCGTAGTCCACACCGGAGTCGATGTTGACGACGACGGAGCGGTCTTTGGCGCCGATGAGTTTTTCGTTGATACCGGCCTTGAGGGATTCGAGGGTGGTTTTTTCGCCGTTCAGGAAGACGTCCTTGAGGATGGAGACCTGGATGGTGACGCTTTTGAGTTCGTTGTTTTTTGCGGTGGTGGCCTTGGGGAGTTTGAGATCGATGCCCGTGACGTTGACGAAGGTGGTGGCGACCATGAAGATGATCAACAGCACCAAGGAGATGTCGATCATGGGGATGAAGTTGATGTCCGCAATGACTTCATCGTCGTCGCCGCCGGTTTTGAAGGCCATAGTTTGGTTGAGTTAGGGGAGGATTGGACGCGGCCGGGGCGGGGGGCATCAATTTACTTTGGCCTTGCCGACGACCTTGGCGGCGGCGGCACCGAGGGCGGAGGTATAGTGGCGGTAGGTTTCGAAGGCCTGGGATTCGAGTTCGAGGGCGAAGGTGCTGATGCTGCGGGAGAA